>NZ_JBFAZW010000030.1:0-92182 GCF_040682015.1 Dactylosporangium sp. NPDC051485 | reverse complement strand
TACAGCCACTGGATCGCCTCCCGCGCGGTCCGGGCCGGCTTCGAGATGTCGTACCCGTAGGAGGCCGCCATCGCCTTGAGCTCTCCAAGGGCGCGCAACTGCTCGGCGAGTTCCTCGCGGTCGCGCACCACGTCGGGGCTCGCGGCGTGGTGGTCCAGCGACGCCTTGTCGCGCCGCTTCGCCTCGACGAGGAAGTCCACGCCGTACAGCGCGACGCGCCGGTAGTCACCGATGATCCGGCCACGGCCGTAGGCGTCGGGCAGGCCAGTGATGACATGGGCCTTCCGCGCGGCCAGGATCTGCGGCGTATAGGCGTCGAACACCGCGGCGTTGTGGGTCTTGCGGTACCGCGTGAAGATCTCCTTGACCGCCGGGTCCAGCTCATAGCCGTAGGCACGCAGCCCGTTCTCCACCATGCGCAGCCCACCGAACGGCATGATGGCCCGCCGCAGCGGCGCATCCGTCTGCAGCCCGACAATCAGCTCGTGCTCGCGGTCGATGTACCCGGGCGCGTGGGCGGTGATACCGGCCGGCGTGCGCGCGTCGACGTCGTAGACGCCACGCTCCCGCTCGGCCGGGAACATGCCGGTCAGCACGCCCCACACGTGCTGGGTCCGCTCGGTCGGGCCGGCGAGGAAGCCCCCGTCGCCCTCGTACGGCCGGACGTTGGCACGCACGAAGCCGGCGACGTCGACCTCGTCGCGCCACCGGCCACCGCGAAAGCCGCGCCAGGCGACGAGTCCGGTCTCGGCGGAAACAGTGGTCGCGCTCATCGCTCCTCCTGATGCGTTGGCCTCGATACAAGCCTCGTCGCGCGGGGGCTGGACGGGCAGGGCCGGAAGTCCCGGCCGTTCCCCGCCGATGGGCCCTGCCGGTTCGCCGGTTGTGGACCGAGGCTGGGTATAGGAATCGCTTCGAGGAGGATGCCATGAGGATCGTCGTCGGCTATGACGGCTCGGACGAGGCCCGGTGGGCGGTCGAGTGGGCAGCCGCCGAGGCGGAGCGGACCGGCGATCGGCTGTACATCGTCGACGCCTACCAGGTTGCGTTCCCCGGGGCGTACTACGCCGCCGCGGCCGAGCAGTTCGAGGCCGTCCGGGAGGCGGGCGAGGAGCTGGTCGCCGAGATCGTGGAGCGGGTCCGCGAGCGGGGCACCGGCATCGACGTGACCGGCGTGGCCGTCGACGCGCCGCCGGCTACGACGCTGCTGGAGTTCGGCTCCGGCGGTACCCGGCTGCTGGTCGTGGGCAACCGCGGGGCCGGCGGCCTGACCAACCTGCTGATGGGCTCGGTCAGCCAGCAGGTGGCCACGCATGCCGGGGTGCCGGTGGCCGTGGTCCGCGGCCGCTCGGCCGCCGCCGACGGCCCGGTGGCGGTGGGCGTGGACGGCTCGGCCTCCAGCGACGTCGCGCTGGGCCTCGCGTTCGACGCGGCCCGGGCCCGCGACGCCGAGCTGGTCGCGATCCGGGCCTACCCGACGCCGAGCCAGGCCGCGCTGCCGGCGGACGTGGTCGTGGCGCACGAGCGGGCGGCGTTGGAGGAGTCCCTGGCCCCGTGGCGGGTCCGGTACCCGGACGTCAAGGTCGAGGCGCTGGTCGCGCCGGGGCGGGCGGCGAAGGTCCTCATCGGCGTCTCGCACACGGCCCGGCTCGTCGTGGTCGGCAGCCGCGGCCATGGCGGCTTCGCCGGCCTGCTGCTCGGCTCGGTCGGCCAGCAGCTCATGCACCACGCCGAGTGCCCGGTGCTGATCGCGCACGCGGCGGCGGAGTAACCGTGCAACCGTCTGGAAGGGAAGAGCGACGATGACTCGTACGCACCGCGAGGTCGAGGTCAACGTGCAGCTGGCGCCCGGCATGGGGGCCGGCGTCCAGCAGTACGCCCGGGACAAGATCGCTGCGGTCCTGGGCCACACCGCCCGCCCGATCCTCTTCGCCCGGGTCCGCCTGGACCAGACGCGCAATCCCGCCGCGGACCGCCCGGTGACGGCTCGCGGCGAGGTCGACCTCAACGGGCGGGTGCTGCACGCCGAGGCGTGCGCGGATACTCCGTACGAGGCGCTGGACCTGCTGCAGGACCGGCTCCAGGCCCGCCTCGACCGCGAGCACCCGACCCACGCCCACTGAGCCGCGCGCGCCGCTGGTCACCGTGGTCCGCCACGGTGGCCGGCGGCGCGTCGGGGACGGGTCAGGCGGGCTCGGACTCCACCGTTTCGGGGGTGCGCGGGGCCGGGACGTGGGCCGGCGCCGGCCGCTGGGACGGGTCGGCCGCCGGGGGCAGTTCGGAGGCCGGGATGTCGGCGCTGGGCTTGGCGCGCCGGCCCGGGGTCCAGTGCTTGGCCCGCAGGGCGGGCTTCTCCACCAGGTACCACGAGCACACGGCCAGGATCAGGGCGGCCACGACCGAGGTCAACAGGTAGAACGTCCAGCCGAAGCGCGGTACGCCCAGGATGGCCAGGGCCTGCTGGGCCGGGAAGGCGTAGATGTAGACGCCGTAGGAGTAGTCGTTGCGGCGGCCGATCTTGCGCAGGACCTTCGGGAGGCGGACGCCGGCCCAGAGCAGCAGGTAGACGTAGGCGACGATGCACGGGCCGAAGAGGGGCAGGTCCAGGTACAGCGACAGCAGCGACAGCACCAGCGCGGTCACGCCCAGCGTGTCGTTGAGCGGGATCTTGTCGCGGTAGACGTCGGCGATCATGCCCAGGACGAACGCCAGGCCGAAGGCCCAGAGGTAGAACAGCGAGTAGGTGCCCAGGATCGGGAGCGTGATCGCGGCGACGTCGGCGATCGGGCCGGGGACGACGGGGTCGCGGAACGTGTCGTACACGATGACGGAGAACATGGCGGCGCCCAGCAGCAGCACGACCCAGCGGGCGCGGCGCAGGATCATGGTCACCGCCAGCACCAGGACCAGCAGGTAGCAGGTGAGCTCGGACTTGAGCGTCCACAGCGAGCCGTTGAGGGCGTTCGGGTACGGCGCCACGCTCGTCACGCGGGCGACGTCGCCCTGCTGCTGGTCGGTCAGGAAGTTGTGGTAGATGTACCCGAGCGGGCCCGGGCCGGCGCTGCGGAAGCCCGACAGGGTGCCGTGCTCGTGCCAGAACAGCAGCGGGGCCAGCACGAACGCGGTCGCGGCCAGGCACACCCAGTAGCCGGGGAAGATGCGCAGCGCGCGGTGCCAGATGTAGCGCAGCGGGCTGCTGCGGCGGCCGCTGTACGAGATCAGGAAGCCGGACAGGCCGAAGAAGCCGGTGACCGCCACGCCGCCCGTGTCGAAGGGGATGTGGACCGGCTCGCGGCCCGGGCCCCAGCCGAGGATGGCGGCGTGGCCGACGATGACGAGCAGCGCGAAGCACAGGCGCATGAAGTTGAACGCGTTGTCCCGGCCGGAGTACGCGGACTCCAGCGAGGTGCCCGCGAACAGGCGTCGCACTACTGGCATGTCCACCTCAACAGCACGAACGAATCGGACAAAGCGTGCCGCCGGCCGCGACGGACCCGGAAGAGCCTAGAGATCGGCGCCGCGGCTGGGAAGCAGCTGAGGGTCACATTACCGATACGGCCGTAGGGATCCGCGGGCAACTGCCGGTGACGGGTCAGGTCACGCTACCGCACGCGCAGGTCTTGGCGATGTCCCGCGGCGCCTGCCGCGCGTTGACCGGCTTCAGGCCCGCTCCGCGGCTGCGGGGAGCGGTCAGGCCGGCAGGGCGACGCTCTCGGGCGCGGCGACCCGGGCCGCCCAGTCGATCGGGTGGTCGAACTGCCAGGTGAACTTGGCGGGGTCGGCGAAGCGCATCGCCAGCGGCATGAGCAGGTCGCGCAGCACCCGGGCGACCGGCCCGGCGGCCTTGTCGCTGTTGGTGCGGGCGGCCATCCTGATGATGCGCTCCACCCGCTCCCGGCGCAGGCTCTCGTAGGCGGCGAACGCCTGCGGCACGGGCAGGTCGCGCAGGCAGCGGGCCAGCTGCACGCCGCTCTCCATGGCGAGGGAGGCGCCCTGGCCCGAGCTCGGGGACGTGGGGTGGGCGGCGTCTCCGAGCAGTACGACCCGGCCGGAATGCCACACGGGGACGCTCGGGATGTCCTCCAGCCCGCCCGTGATGACCAGGGCCTCGGGGGCGGTGCGGCGGATCATCCGCGCCGCCGGGGTGCGGTCCTCGGCGAACACCTCGGCCAGGCGGCGCAGCCACTCCTGCGCGCCGACCGCCTTGGCCTCGGCGGCGCTCATCGGGGTCCGGTGCGGGAGGTTGGCGAACCAGCCGCTTTCGTCGGGCGCGGCGACGTAGCCGAAGAAGGCGCGCTTGCCGAAGACCAGGTGCATCTTGCCCACCGTGTCCTCGAGGCCTTCGCCGCCGCAGCGGGCGCCGAAGCCGAGCAGGCCGGCGTAGCGGGGCTGCGGGGCGGACGGGTCGACGAGGCGGCGCACGGTGGAGCGGATGCCGTCGGCGCCGGCGAGGACGTCCGCGGCGGCGGTGGTGCCGTCGGCGAAGCGGGCCACGACCCGGCCCTCGGCGGCGTCGTCGGTCAGACCGGTCAGGCGCTTGCCGTGCTCGATGCGCACCCCGCGCCGCACGGCCTCGGTGTAGAGGGTGCGGTACAGCTCGGAGCGCCACACCAGCAGCTGCCCGGGCAGGCCGGGGATGTCGCCGAACTCGCCGAGCCGCTTGCCGGTCCAGCTCTGCATGACCATCCCGCGCATCGGCCGGCCGGCCGCGGCCACCGCCGCCTCCAGCCCGGCGTCGATCGCAGCGAGGGCGGTGCGGCCGTTCGGGGCAATGCTCAGGGCGCCGCCGACCCCGTCCGCCGTGCCGTCGTATGCCTCGTAGACCGTCGCCTCGATGCCCGCCTTCTGCAGCGCCATCGCGGCCACCGGCCCGCCGATCCCGCCCCCGATGACGATCGCGTTGTGGATCCCGGCCATGGCCAGCCCCGCTCTCTGGAGTAGTTGATGGTAACTATCCAGGAGCGACTAGTCAGAGTCAACTATTCAGTGCTGAACTCCGCGCCGTGCGCGGTCGCCCACATCGGGCCCCAACCCTCCTGCGGGTCGCAGATCTTGGCGATGAACTCCTCGACGAAGGACTGCTCGGCGTCGAGCAGGCGCAGGCGGTACGACTCCTCGATCAGGAACAGCGGGTGCACCCCTTCCGCCTGGGACTTGTCGATGACCTCGGCGGCCTCGGCCCGCTGCGCCTCCAGGCCCGCCAGCCGCTCCCGCAGCAGCGTGACCACCTCGCCCGGGGTCAGCGCGGAGACCATGGACAGGGCGGAGACGAACGCCGGGTACTCGTGCTGCGGCTGCCCGACCAGCTCGCGCAGCCAGTCGTGCAGCTCCGCGCGGCCGGCGTCGGTGATGCCGTAGACGGTGCGCTCCGGCCGCGCCCCCTCCCGGTTGACCTCCTGCTCGGCCACGAAGCCGGCCTTGGCCAGTTGCTGCACCACCATGTACAGCGACCCGTGGTTGAACTTGATGCTGCGCGCGTCGCCGTAGCTGCGCAGCGTCTTGGACAGCTCGTACGGGTGCATCGGCGCACGGCTGAGATACGCCAGCACGGCCAGGGCCAGCAGGTTGGACACCTGACGCCGCTTCACGCCGCCACCCCCGGCCCGCCGCCGTCCCACGCCGCCGCTCCCGGCTCCCGCCCGGCCCGGCACCGGCGCTCCCGACTCCTGCACGACCCGGCGTCAAAGCTCGTCACGCCGATGCCGCCGGCAGGCCCAGGGCGGTCCGCGCCTCGTCGTCCAGCGTGAGCCGGCCGGCGGCCACGTTCTCCTCCAGGTGCTCCAGCGACGCCGTGCCCGGGATGAGCAGCGTGTTGGGCGCGACGGCGAGCACCCAGGCCAGCGCCACCTGGGCGGGCGTGATGTCGAGCCGCTCGGCGATCGCCTTTACCTGCGGGTGACCGAGCACCCGCTCCCGCCCGAACGCCGCCCCCAGCGGGAAGAACGGCACGAACGCGATGCCCCGCTCCAGGCACAGGTCCAGCACCGGCCGGGACTGCTGGTCGACGAGGTTGAACGGGTTCTGCACGCAGACGATCGCGGTGCGCCCGAGGGCCTGGCGCAGCTGCTCCTCGTCGACGTTGCTCATCCCGATGCCCTCGAAGAGCCCCTCGTCGCGCATCGCGACCATGGCGTCGAGCTGCTCGGCGAGCACCCCGGGCGCGGACTTCGAGTGGATGCGCAGGTTGACCGCGTGCAGCCGCTCGACGCCCAGGGACCGCAGGTTGTCCAGCACCCCGGCGCGCAGTTCCTCCGGGGTCTGCGCGGGCAGCCACGCGCCCTTCTTGCCGCGCTTCGCGCCGACCTTGCTGACGAGCGCGAGCTGGCTCGGGTACGGGTACAGGGCGCTGCGCAGGATCTCGTTGGCGACGTCGGGCCCGTAGTACTGCGCCGTGTCGATGTGGTCGACGCCCAGGTCGACCGCGCGGCGCACCACCGCGAGGGCCTCCGCCCGGTCGCGCGGCGGGCCGAAGGCGCCACGGCCGGGCAGCTGCATGGCGCCGAACCCGACGCGATGGACCTTGCGCTTGCCGAGCGGGAACGTGTTCACGCATGCACTGTTGCACACGACGAGATTGAGCCGTCGGCCCTCGACCCCGATCGTCCCTCGCTGCCCCCAGGACAACTCCTCGCTGTCCCTGCCCATGAGTTATCGTCACCACGGCGATATAAACGCCGAGCCTTTCTTGTCAATGTGGTGATAAAGACATGACCTTCACCGTGACCGTCGACCTCGTGGTGCTCACGATCCGCGATGCCGCGTTGTCGGTACTGCTGATCCGCCGCGCCGCCGCGCCGTTCGAGGGCGACTACGCCCTCCCCGGCGGCTCCGTCCTGCAGCACGAGGACCTCCTCCACGCGGCCGCGCGCGAGCTGGAGGAGGAGACGGGCGTGGGCGGCGCCGGCCACCTGGAGCAGCTGGGCACCTACGGAGCACCGGACCGCGACCCGCGCGGCCGCGTGGTCACGGTCGCCTACCTGGCCCTGCTCCCCGACGCCCCGGCCCCGCGGGCCGGCAGCGACGCCGCCGCGGCCGAGTGGCGCCCCTTCGCGTCCCTGCCGCCGCTGGCCTTCGACCACGCGCGGATCCTGGCCGGCGGGGTGGAGCGGGCCCGGGCCAAGCTGGAGTACTCCCCACTGGCCACCGCGTTCTGCCCGCCGGAGTTCACCATCGCCGAGCTGCGCCAGGTCTACGAGGCGGTGTGGGCCACCCCGCTCGACCTGCGCAACTTCCACCGCAAGGTCAGCAAGACGCCGGGCTTCGTCACCCCGACGGGCCGCACGACGGCGGGCGAGCGGGGCCGCCCGGCCCGCCTCTTCACCCGCGGCCCGGCCGAGTTCCTCGTCCCGCCGATGCTGCGCATCAGCCCGGACGACCACGAGGACTAACCGGCGGTCGGGGCGAGTGACGGGGCTGGCGCGATCCCGCTACGGTCTACGGGCATGAGCGCACCGCAGGAGGCCACTGCCGGGCCGGCCGAGGAGACCGCCGCGCCCGTGGTTCAGGCCTCTGCTGCCGGGACCGGCAGCCGGGTGGTGGCGCTCGTCGGGGCACTCGGGGCGCTGTTCGCGCTGGCGTTGCCGTGGGCGCGGGAGGACAACACGGTCACCGTGGCCACCGATCTCGGGGGCACGGCCACGCTGCTGCAGCGGGGCGGGGAGCAGTGGAGTGGGTGGGCGTTGCACGGGGCCAGTCACCTCGACGGGCACCGGCCGGTCACGGTGGTGATGGCGATGGTGCTGATCACGTCCACGGCGGTGCTCATCGGCGGGGCCTGGGCGACGTTCGAGCGGCCGCGGTCGGCCTGGATCGCGCCCGCCATGGCGGCGGTGGCGATCCTGGCGCTGCTCGTGAGCATGCCGGGGCTGGACGGGGTGGCGGGACGGTTCGGGACCGGGCACGTCACGACCGTGGAGTTCGGGGTCACGGTGTGGCGCACGGCGCTCGCCGTCGTCGCCGCCGGGGCCACCCGGCTGGCGTTGCTGCAGGAGGCCGCCCGGCGCCGGCAGCGCTAGCCGCGCCCTGCGACCGGCGTCAGGAGGCGCGGCGCTGGGCGGCGCGCATCTGCTTGTACTGGTCCTGCGCCTCCTTGCTCCACCCCTGGATGGCTCCCTCGACGGTGGCCGGGCCGAAGATCCGGAAGAAGAAGTTGCCCACGCGGTCCTTCTTGGCGCGACGCTTAAAACCGAACACGGCCACCCTCCTCGTTAGTGGTCTAATCGTTGGTGTACCAACCATTGGGGTATCGCTAGTATGGCACACGTGGCCGAGAACGCAGCACCCACCGACCCGCTCGCGCTGGAGCATCAGGTCTGCTTCGCCCTGGCGGTGGCGTCGCGCAACGTGATCGCGCTCTATCGGCCGCTGCTGGAGCCGATGGGGCTGACGCACCCGCAGTACCTCGTGATGCTGGCGCTGTGGCAGCACTCGACGCTGTCGGTCAAGGACCTCAGCCGGCTCCTGCAGCTCGACCCGGGCACGCTGTCGCCCCTGCTCAAGCGGCTCGAATCCGCGGGGTACGTCGACCGGCGGCGGGCACCGCACGACGAGCGGGTGCTCGAGGTCACCCTCACCGAGGCGGGCAAGCTGCTGCGGGCCGACGCCGAGCGCATCCCGCCGGCCGTCGTGGAGCGGCTCGGCATGCCGGTGGAGCAACTGCTCCACCTGCACGCGGAACTCACCAAGGTGATCGAGAAGACAACGACCTGAGGGTTACCCGCGCTGCGAGAGCGGCGGTGAAGGCACCAACCTCCATTTGCGAACCAATGGTGACGACCCTCATAAATGGTTCGGGCTTTTCTTCGAGCGATACGCTTGATTCCACGCTGGCGCAAATCCAGAGGAGATCTTGGTATGGCGCAGGAAGATGACGTGTCCGAATTGGTAACACTCGAGCTGGCGATCTCCGATCCCACTCAGGCATCGCACCTGCGGGACTGGATTCGCGATCAGCCGGGTGTCCGGGTGACGACCAGGCCGGGGACACCGGATCCCGGCGAACTGGGCGCCCTTGGCGTGCTGGTCCTCCTCGCCAGCAGCAGCGGCCTCGTCGCGGCGATCAAGACGCTGCCAGAATTCCTGCGGTCGCGCCGCTCCGGCGTTCGCATCGAGACCACGTACCGGGGCGAGCCCTTCGTCCTCGATGCGACCAACGTCGATGACGTGCTTCCTCTGCTGAAGCGCCTGCTCGATGACTGAGCGGCGCACGACCGACTATTCGAGGTCCCGGGCGATCCTGATCGGCACGTCGGCCTACACCCACCTGCGCCCGGTGGACGCCGCGGCGAACAGCCTTGCCAGCATGAGCCGGCTGCTCACCGGGCCGCAGTGCGGCTGGCAGCCGGATCGGGTCACAGTCCTGCTTGACGAGCGCAAACCCGGCGATATCCCGGACCAACTGGTCGAGCAGTACTGCGACGCGACCGACATCGCGCTGTTCTACTACGTCGGCCACGGCCAGATCGACTTCCGCGACGAACTCTGCCTCGGCCTGGTCGACTCCCGGACCCAGACCGAACGCATCGCGACAACGAGCCTTACCTTCGACGCCGTACGCAGCGCCCTGACCATGAGCGACGCGAAGGTCAAGATCGTCATCCTGGACTGCTGCTTCGCCGGACTCGCCGTCGGCCGGGACGGCACCTTGTCGGCATCCCCCGACCTCATCGGCCTGACCGGAGGCACGGGCGCCTACATCCTGGCCGCGAGTGGCGCCTACAACAGCGCCTGGTTCGAGCAGGAGGGACCCGCGCCGATGACGTACTTCACCAAGCACCTCACCGAGATCGTCGACGAGGGCATCGCGGGCGAACCTGAGGGTCTCAACCTCAGCACGATCTACCGGCACCTCGAACACCGGCTCGCACAGGCGCGCAAGCCGCTGCCGAAGCGGCGGGTCATCGGCACGGCGGACAACTTCATCTTCGCCGTCAACCGTGCGTATACGCCCGAGCACGACGCCACGAGCCTCAGCGGCGCGCGCCGCTTCGACCTCCGCGGCCTCTACATGGACGACATCTACTCCGACCCCAGGGTCCGGGAAGAGGACGCCAGGACGGCCAATGCCAGGCTGCACTCGACGGAGACCCTCGCCGAAGCGGCCAAGATCTTCATGGCCGGCGGCGGGCGAACCGTTGATCCGGATGAGCCGAGCGACCCGCAACCGCCGCCCCCGCCCGCTCCCGAGCGGCCCATGATGCGCAGCCTGCAGTCCTCCGCGCCCGCCCTGCCCCAGCGGCCCGGCCCGTTCGGCAGTCCCGAGGGGATCATTGCCGCTGCCCGCTGGCAACGACTGACCGAACTCGTCGCCGAAGTCGACGGGCTTCGGCTGGCCGGGAAGGACTACTCCGCCAACGAGGTGCTCCTCGAAGTCGGCACGCACCGGTCACCGGTGGTGATCGTCGCGGCAGTGCGGGCCCTGCACACCCTGGAACGCGACACGGACGTCGTCACGGTCCTCGGCGGCGTCGGATGCGAGCGGCCCGCCGCGGTTGTCGTCGAGGTCGTCCAGGGACTGCAGTCCGCCGGGCTCCCCGACTTCGCCGACACGCTGCTGGCCGTGGTCGGCGCGAATGCGTCCGCAGGCAGCGTGATCGCGACGGTCGAGGCATTGCGTGGCATGGCCCTGTGGGAGGACAGCAAGGTGGTGCTCGCCGCGGTCCGCTGGAACAAGGCGGACGTGGCCTCCACGGTGCAGCGCGTGATCAGTTGAAGCCGGCCACGACCCGGCCGACGAGGTGCTGCGCCGCCTGCGGCCGGACGTGGTGAAGACGACGACCTGAGGGCTGCTTCGCACGCCGTCCGCGGGCTCGAGCGCCGGGACCGGCGTGATGTGTATGCCGTTCGAGCGGCGTCGATGTGCCGCTCGGCCCATTCGGTCACCGCCGCCGCGAGCACACGGCCGGCGTCGGAGCACTCGGCGGGAGCCGGGTCACGGCCGGCCTGGCGTCACACCGGGCCGGGGCCATCCCCGCAGCTCTGCACGATATAAGTGGAGTAGCCAGCTTTGATGCCCCAGTCGAGGACGACGCCCTGACAGTTCGTGGTGTGCCCGCCCTGCTGGTGGGTGCGCGCGGCGTCGGAGTAGAAGAGCCAGCCGCACATCGTGCCGGCCGCACACGCACTGTACGCGGCAGCCGGCGTGACCGGCGCCAGCACGAGCGAACCTACGCCAATTGCGGATACCAATGCGAGGCGACGCAGCAGCAAAGTCATACAATGATGCTCGCCAATGTATCGCCGAATCGCAAGAGTGCGCCGGTTTCCAGACGCAGCAACACAGGCGTGATCTTCACTGGCTGGCGGTAGGCTCCGCCTGTCCGGGGCGTGCGTCTCGACGACGACGCGGCCCTTGACCGTCTGCGCCGGGAGGTGCTGCCGACGCTGAACGACGACCGGGCTCTCTCGCTGTGTGTCGTGCTGGTGGAGCGGGCATCGGCCTACCGCGGCTGGGCCTGGGGCGGTGGCCGGCTGCTCGCCGATCTGAACCGGCGGGCACTGCCGTGGACCGCGGCCGATGCCGGGTTGTTGTTTGATCTGGCCCGCTCCGCGACGGGGCAGACCGTCATCACCGTGCTCAAGGCCGCGGTCAACGCCGCCGAACGGCTCGACGTGGTTGAGCGCAGCGGGTGCGTGAACCACATCCGGCACGCGCTGGAACGAATCGACGCCAACCCGCACGAGCCCAGCGAACGGGCACGGCTGCGGCTGCGGCTCGCGTTGCTCATCGAATCGGCCGGTACCGCCCGGGCCGGTGTCCGGACCGGCATGCTCCATGTCGAGGACGGCTGGAGCCAGGCGGCGCTCGAGTGTCTTTCGGTGGTGACAGCCGACGTGGATGTCGTCTCGGACGTGCTGACCCACGCCGCGACCATTCCTTCGGGTCCCCGCCCGACCAAGTCCTGGCTCAAGCGGACCGGCGAGCTGCTGGCCGGTCGGCCGGGGGTGGTGGCGCTGGTGCGTGAGCTGCTCGAGCTGGCGCACACCTGCGAGCCCGCCGAGACCGAGTTCTGGGGGACCCGGGCGCTGCTGCGGATCGGCTCGAGGATCTGGTCCGGGGGTTGCTGTGGGCCGCGCTGGTGGCCGGCGAACCATGGCTGACGCCGTTGGTGCTGGCGCTGCACGCGACGCGACCCGAGACGAAGGTGCTCAACGCGTGCTTCGCGGTACTCGGCCGGCGTGCCGACGCCGACGCGATCGCCGCGCTGGTCCGGCTCCAGCGGGCCACCCGTGACCGTGGCGACCTCACCCAGATCGCGGCCGCCCTCGACGAGGCCGCCGCCAACGCCGGTATCAGCCGGTCGGAGCTCACCGAGCAGACCATCCCTGCCGCCGGTCTCGACCGTCAGGGGGAGCGCCGGGTCAGCAGTGGCGACGTGACCGCCGTGCTCACGCTCGATGATCACGGGAAGGTACGGCTGGTCTGGGAGCACGGCGGCGCACAGACCGCCAAGCCCCCGGAATCGGCCGATCCGGCGCTGGTCGCCGAGCTCAAACGCGACACAGCTGAGCTGAAGAAGCTGGTCGCCGGCGAGCGGGACCGGCTCGAGGACCTGCTCGCCGAGCAACGCGAGTGGCCGCTGAACACGTGGCGGCAGCGCTACGGCGACCATCCGGTGACCGGCAGCCTCGCCAACCGGCTGCTGTGGACGGTCACCGAAGGCGACCGGAGCGTGGCGGCGTTACCCGCCGCGGGCGGCCGGTTCACGCTTGCCGGCGGCCAGGTCATCGAGCCGGGGGACGGGGCGCGGATCGGGGTCTGGCACCCCGTCAACGCCGACCCGCAGGAGGTCCACGCGTGGCGCACGCACATCATGGCCCGCGAGCTGGTCCAGCCGTTCAAGCAGGCGTTCCGCGAGGTCTATCTGCTGACGCCCGCCGAGGAGCAGACCCGCCTGTACTCCAACCGGTTCGCCGCGCATGTACTGCGCTACCAGCAGGCGTTCGCGTTGATGAAGCAGCGGCGGTGGGCAACCAACTACCTCGGCGGCTGGGACGGCGGTTACGACGGCGAAGCCAAGCGCGACTTTCCGGTCCACGGGCTGCGGGCGGTGTTCTTCCACCAGCAGGCCGGCGACGACGGAGGCGGTGACGTGGTGCAGTACTGCACCACCGACCAGGTGCAGTTCCAGCGGGCCCGAGGCCGCACCCGCGAGACGGTACCGCTGGCCGAGGTTCCCCCGGTGGTGTTTTCCGAAGCAATGCGCGACATCGACCTGTTCATCGGGGTGACCTCCATCGCGACCGACCCGGCCTGGGCAGATCGCGGCGAGGACCGCCGCTTCGCCTACTGGCAGCACAGTGCGTTCGGCAACCTGAGCGCGAACGGGCAGGTACGCCGGCAGGTCCTCGAACATCTGCTGCCGAAGCTGAAGATCCGGGACCGGGCCCGGCTCGACGGCAACTACCTGGTCGTCGACGGCCGAAAGCACATCTACCGAATCCACGTCGGCAGCGGCAACATCCTGATGTCGCCCAACGACCAGTACCTGTGCATCGTGCCGGCGCGGAGCACGAAGCCGACCGGTGTCCGGTTCATCCCGTTCGACGGCGACGAGATGCTTGCCGTGGTGCTCTCCAAGGCGTTGCTGCTGGCCGACGACCACCGCATCACCGACCCGTCGATCCTGCGTCAGATCGGCTGAGCAACGCACCGCCCGGACAGCCCGCGCACGTCGTGGCATGGCCGCACGCACAGCTGCGCTCGCTATTCGTGCCGCCCTCGCAGGGGGCCGAGTTCCCGGGCAGGGCCGATCACTGCTGCACGCCAAGCGGCCGACCCGGACTGGCTGGCCGGGCTGATCACCCGGCGGGTGCCGCTGGCGCGGGCCGCCGCCGAGGCGCCGACGCCACCCGGCCCGGACGACGTGACGACGATCGTCATCTTCTAAGTGTGCCGCGCGTGATCCACGTCAGGTTGGACGGCCGCAGCGCGTCGGTGCGATCGCCCAGCAGTTGCTCCTGCGAGACGTGGTCCGTGGCGAAGCCGGACAACACCCCGGCCATCCCGGCCGGCGAGAAGAACGACAGCCAAGGCTCGCCGTGCGAGGCGTTGAGCGGGCCGACCGCCGCGACGTAGGCGCCGGCGGCCGCGTCGCGGTCGGCCTCGGGCACCATGTGGTCGAGCACCAGGATGCTGCCGGGGGCGAGCCGGGCCACGGCGGCGACGGTCCGCGCCACCGACGACGGGGTGAGGTACATGGTCACGCCGAGCCAGGCCACGACCGCGGGCAGCGACGGGTCGAACCCGTGCGCCGCGAGCCGCGTGACGAGGTCGTCCCGCTCGAAGTCGACGGCGACGTACTGCACGGCACCGCCGAGCCCGGCCGACCGGACCGCGTCGCGCTTGTACTCCTGCGTGGCGGCCCGGTCGGCCTCGAACACCCGCACCTCCGGGCCGGCGGCACGGTGGGCGTAGCTGTCGAGGCCCGCGCCGAGCAGCACGTACTGGGTGTGCCCGGACGCGTGCAGCGTGTCCTCGGCGAAGCGGCTGCGGCACACGACCTGGGCCCGCGCCCCGGCGAGCACCGGGTGCTCCCCGTGCAGGCGGTGGTAGGCGAGCAGTTCCTCAGCCCGCTCCCCGAGCAGTGGCGCGGCGAGCGGGTCCGAGAACACGTGGGGTTCGTCGTCGACGATGAGGTGGGCGGCGCGGGCGGCGGCGGCCATGAGAGCCGTGCGGCTGATGTCGGTCACCCGGCCACGCTAGGCCGAAGATTCCGACATCATACCACAAAAACGAACATTTATCCAGTACCGCACCGGCCGACCTTGCGGTACAAGTGGATGCCTCGCCGGTGATTCAGCGGCCGATCGCCGCCGGGAGGTCGCGCACGGACGCCAGCACGTGGGTGGCGCCCGCCTCGCGCAGGGCCGCCTCGTCGTGGGCGCCGGTGAGCACGCCCGCGGCGATCCCGGCGCCGGCGCGCAGGCCGCACAGCACGTCGTATGTCGTGTCACCCGCCGTCGCCACCGCCCGCACGTCCTCGATGTCGAGGCGGAGCACCGCGGCGAGCACGAGGTCCGGGAAGGGGCGGCCGCGGCCGGCCTCGGCCGGCACGAGGGTCAGGTCGGCGATGTCCTTCCAGCCCAGGGCGGCGAGGATGCGGTCCGCGGTGTCCCGGGAGAAGCCGGTGGTCAGGGCGACCTTGATGCCGGCCTCGCGCAGGGCGCCGATGACCTCGGCGGCGCCCTCGATCGGGGCGCAGTGGCCCTCGTCGACCAGGTCGGCGTACGCGCGCTCGAAGGCGGCGTTGCCGGCCCGCGCGGCCGCCTCGTCGCCGCCCAGCAGGTGGCGGAAGACGCTGATCTTCGACTCGCCCATGGTGGCCCGCACGTGGGCGAGCATGGCGTCGTAGGCCGGGTCGCCAGGGTGCACCCCCTGCTCACCGATGGCGGCGGTGAACGCGCGCTCCACGAGGCCGCCGTCCTGCACGGTGGTGCCGGCCATGTCCAGGACCACGAGACTTACCACGACAGCTCCTCGGCGGTCTGCTCGGCGATGGCGGGGGAACAGGTCATGCCGCGGCCGCCCGGGCCGGTCACCAGGTGCACGCCCGGCGCGACCTCGGACCGGTAGGCCACCGCGGCGGGGTCGAGGCACTGGGCGTACACCCCGTTCCAGCGCCGCTCGATGCGCGGCAGGGGGCGGCCCAGCACGGCGGAGGCGACCTCGACGAGGTGGTCGTACGGCGCCTCGACCTCGTCGAACGGGAATGGCTCGGCATAGGCGTGGGTGTCGCCGATGGTCAGCCCGCCGTCGAGGCGCTGGACCATGAGCAGCTGCATGCCGTGCTCGGCGGCGACCGGCGGCTGCGGCTGCTCGATCCGGAGGCGTTGCGTGTCGTACGCCGGGTAGTACCGGAAGCTGTCGGCGTCCGCGACGGAGGTGGCCAGCGGCTCGCCCAGCGGCGCCGTCTGGGCCATCTGCAGCCAGACCCGGCGCACCGGGACCGGCCCGGCCAGCTCCTTCACCAGGCCGCCCAGCGCGGCCCCGGTGGCCAGCACGACCGCGTCGGCGCCGTGGACCTCGCCGGTGTCGTCGCGCACCGAGCCGGCGCCGACGGCGCGCACCTCCCGGCCGGGCAGCCAGGTGTAGCGGCCAGGCTCGCGCGAAGCGCTGCAGCGGGCCGGCCCGACGGCGAGCGCGGCGCGCAGCGCGGGCAGCGCGACCCGGGACTCCACGGCACCGTCGAGCGCGCAGTGCAGGCCGCCGAGGAAGTCGCCGCGCAGGGCCGGGTTCACCGCGCGGACCTGTTCGGCGTCCAGCAGCCGCCAGCCGCGCTCGGCGGCGTCGGGGGCGGCGGCCGCCGCCTCGGCCACGAGCCACTCGGCGTCGGTGCGCACGAGGGTCAGCGAGCCGTTGCCGCGGAAGCCCACGCCCGGCACCTCGGCGCCGATCTCCTCCCACAGCTGCCGGGCCCGCAGCGCGGTGGCCAGCTCCGGCCCGCTCGATCGGCCGGAGACCCAGACCAGGCCGAAGTTGCGCACCGAGGCGCCGCGGGCCTCGGCCTCACGCTCCAGGTGGACGACGTCGTGGCCGCGCCGCACGGCGTGCCAGGCGTGCATGGTGCCGAGCACCCCGCCGCCGACGATGACGATCCGCACGGATCCTCCGCTACGTGAATTGGTTCGGACCTTTAACCTAGACGCGACATCCCACGAAGCCAAGACGCGCTCCCCGGTGTTCATTTCCCGTTTGTACTGCGCCAGGTGGCAGGTACTGTGACGCCCCGTGGACGACCTCGTGCAAGGCATCGTGGCCCCCGGCTTCGAACCGGTCCGGGAGACCTTCCGCGGCCTCATCGAGTCGGGCGAGGAGACCGGCGCGGCGGTCGCCGCCTACGCCGGCGGGCGCCTCGTCGCCGACCTGTGGGGCGGCTGGGCCGACGCGGCCCGCACCCGGCCCTGGGCCCGCGACACGCTCGTCACCGTCTTCTCCGCCGGCAAGCCGGTGGCCGCCCTGGCCGTGCTGACCCGGGTCGCCGACGGCCGGATCGGCCTCGACGAGCCGGTGGCCCGCTACTGGCCGGCCTTCGCCGACCCGCACGGCACGGTGCGGCACGCGCTCGCGCACCAGCTCGGCCTGCCCGCCATCGCCGAGCCGCTCACCCCCGCCGAGGCGCTGGACTGGCCGCGCTGCACCGCCGCCGTCTTCGCCAGCCCGCTGGAGTGGGCGCCGGGGACCGCGGCCGGCGAGCACGCCCTGACGTACGGCAACATCCTCGGCGCCATCCTGCGCGGCGCGACCGGCGAGACGGTCGGCGAGGTGGTCCGCGGCCTCGGCCACGACGTCCACTTCGGACTGTCCACCGAGGACGTTGCCCGCTGCGCCGAGGTCGAGCACGCCACCCCGGACTGGGCGCGGCACGCGGTGCACGACCGCGGCGAGCTGTGGGCCCGGGCGCTGGGCAACCCCGCCGGCCTGCTCGACCCCGCGGTGCTCAACGGCGACGCCTGGCGCCGCGGCGAGCTGCCGGCCGTGAACCTGCACACCACCGCGCGCGGGCTGGCCGGGCTGTACCAGGCGCTGCCGGCCCTGCTGCCCGCCGCCCTGCTCGCCGAGGCGCTGGGCCCGCAGGCCGTGGGCCGCGACCGGCTGCTCGAGGAGGACGCCGTGTGGACGCTGGGCTGGCGGCGCGACGGGGACTGGGTCGGCATGGGCGGCATCGGCGGCTCCTCGGCCGGCGGGCTACTCGCCGACCCGGGCGGCTACCGGATGGCCTACGTGACCCGCCGCCTGGCGAGCCACGACCGCGGCAACGCCCTCTACGACGCCGTCGAGGCCTGCCTGACCTGACCGGCCGACGGCGCCCACGACCGGCCCTGCACCCCGACGCGGCCCCGGCGGTGCGCCGTGCTCGCCGCCAGGGCCGCAGACGGATGCCTGGTAAGGCTCACGCCGACCGCAGCGGGTCGCCGCCGGGCGCGTGCACCGCCGGTGCTCGCGTCCACGCGGCGATCCGTTCGACGAGCAACGACGCGAGGCCGGCCGGGTCGCGGTCGAGGTAGAAGTGCCCGCCGGGCAACACCCGCACGGAGAACGGGCCGCGGGCGTGCGACGCCCACGCCTGGGCGTCGGTGATGCTCACCCGTGGGTCCGCATCGCCGACGATGGACACAACGGGGCACCGCACCGCGCCGGTGCTGCCCGGGTATGTCTCCAGGGCCTTGTAGTCGTTGCGCACCGCTGGCAGCACCATCCTCACGAGTTCGGGGTCACGCAGCGGCGCGCTGCTGCCCCCGGCGAGGATGTTCAGCTCGGCGACGAGTTCGGCATCACGGAGCATGTGCACGGCCTTCCCGCCGTGCCGGGAGGGCGCCTTGGCCGCGGACGCGAAGAGGCCGAGCGGCATGGCTCCCTCGCGCTCGAACCGGGCGGCGATCTCAAACCCGACGGTGGCGCCCATGCTGTGCCCGAAGAGGGCCAGCGGCCGGTCCCGCCACGGCGCAAGCGCGTCGCCGACCAGGCGCGCGAGGTCGTCGAGGTCGTCGACGGGCGCCTCGGCGAGCCGGTCCTGCCGGCCGGGGTACTGGATGGCCAGCACCTCGACGGCCAGTGCGAGCTCCCGAGCGAGGGTGAAGAACGCCGACGCCGAGCCGCCGGCGTGCGGCAGACAGGCAAGGGCGACGGGCGCATGCGGCGCCGGAACCAGCCGGCGCACCCAACGATTGGTCATGACGCATCGGGGAAGTAGCCGCGCTTGACGAAGAAGTCGACGTGCCGGCGGAACAGCTCGCGGGTCGCGGGCGGGCAGACAATCCCGCTGCCGGCCAGCGCCTCGGCGGTCTCCCGGTCGTCGACCGGCGGGTAGAACCGCTCGGGTGCGGCAGTCATCACCTCGAACGCGTCCAGCAGCGGTACGAGCGCGTTGTCGGGATCGGCGGCGATCGCGGCGCGCCACGCGTCGGCGTCGCGCTCGTCGAGACGGTAGCCGTAGGCGCGCAGCTCGTCGAGCATGTCGGCGAGCCCGAGGTCGCTGTGGTTGGCGACGTGGAACGTGCCGCCGGCGGTGCCGGCCTGACGGGACACGTGCAGGATCGCGGCGCTGCAGTAGGTGACCGGCATGAGCCGGAATCGCACCGGGATCGGGCCGGGCTCGGCGCCGGCCTGCAGCATGCCCTTGAGGGCCAGCCACACGAAGTCGCGACTCTGGCAGGCGCCGGTGGTCTCGTCGCCGGCGATGAGATCGACGCGGTACACCGTCACCGGCAGCCCGCGCTCCTGCGCGACGCCGATGAGCTGTTCGGCGACCCACTTGCTCTGCGTGTACCCGGTGGGCAGCGTGTGGCCGGGGCCGGTGGGGTCGCCGACGCGCAGCCCGGCGCCGCCGGTGTCGCGCCCGACGTAGACGCCGAGTGTGGACACGTAGTGGACGGGCACGGTGCGGTGCGCGGCGGCCAGGCGCAGGAGCTCCACGGTGCCGAGCACGTTGGCGGCGCGGACGGTGGCGTAGGGCTGCACCCAGTTGACGGCAGCGCCGACGTGATAGACGGCGTCGACGGTGCGGGCCAGCTCGTCGAACCGTTCGTCGCTCAGCCCCAGGCTCGGCGCGGCGAGATCCCCCACGACCACATCAACTCGACTTTCGTCGATTTCTTTCCAGATGTCGTACCACCTGAGGTTGGCCCGCAGCCGTTCGCGTGCCGCGTCGATGTCGGCGGCCCGCACCAGGCAGGACACGGTCGCACCGGTGTGCCGCAGCAGGTCGCGCAGCAGGTACGCGCCGAGGAATCCGGTGGCACCGGTGAGCAGGACGCGGCCCGGGTCCACGGCGACGGTGTGCACCTCGGCGGCCGGGCGGATGTCGTCGGCGAGGACGGTGTCGGCGGCCAGGACGGCGGTGAGCTCGCGCGCCGGGTCGGCGGCTACGGCGGCACCGCGCAGCTCGCCGTCGAGGTACGTGGTGACGGCGGTGACGCTGGGATGGTCGAACACGAACGTGGTCGGCAGCCGCAGCCCCACACGGGCCGCGAGCCGGTTGCGGAACTCCACGCCCGTCAGCGAGTCGAAGCCGAGGTCGGTGAAGTGCTGATCGGCATCGATGCCGGCGGGATCGGCATGGCCGAGCACGGCGCTGACCTCGGTACGCACGATCGCGGCGATGCGGTCGCAGCGGTCGCCGTCGTCGAGCCCGGCGAGGTCGTCGGCGAGGGAGCGCCCCGCCGTGGCGTCGTTGCGGGCCTTTGCCCGTTGCGGCGCGCCGAGCAGCGCGGCGAGGACCACGGCGGGCTGCGGCTGGCCGCGCAGCGCGGTGAGGTCGAGCGGGGCTGCGACGGCGACCGGATGCCCGGTGGCGATGGCGACGTCGAGCATGCCCCGGCCCCGGTCGGTACCGATGGGCGGGAAGCCGGCCCGGGCGATGCGCTCGATGTCGGCGGCGCTCAGGTCGCCGGTGGCGCCGCTGGTCGCCCATACGCCCCACGCGATGGAGGTCGCGGGCAGGCCGAGGCCGTGGCGGTGCTCGGCGAGGGCGTCGAGGAACGTGTTGGCCGCGGCGTAGCTGGACTGGCCGGCGCCGCCGATGGTGCCGGCGAGCGAGGAGAACGTGACGAACGCGGTGAGGTCCGCGTCGCGGGTGAGCTCGTGCAGGTGCCACGCCGAGACCGCCTTCGGGCGCAGGACGCTGTCGAGCCGTTGCGGGGTGACGTCGGTGATGAGCCGGTCGTCGATGGTGCCGGCGGCGTGGATGACGCCCGCGAGCGGCCGGTCGGCGGGGATGGCGGCGAGGACTGCGGCGAGGGCGTCACGGTCACCGGCGTCGCAGGCGGCGATGGTGACGGTGACGCCACCGCCGCCGAGCGAGTGCAGCTCGGCGGCGAGCGCGTCCGCGCCGGGGGCGGCGGGGCCGCGACGGCTGGTGAGGACGAGGTCGGTGACGCCGTGGACGGTGACGAGATGCCGGGCGAAGAGCGCGCCGAGGGTACCGGTGCCGCCGGTGATGAGCACGGTGCCGCCGGACCGCCAGGCGGGTGCGCCCGGCGCAGACGGCAGGGCGGGCATGCGGCGCAGGCGGGGCAGCAGCACCCGGCCGTCGCGGATGGCGCACTGGTCGACGCCGGCGCCGACCGCAGCGTCAAGCGGCCCGCCGGCGGCGCCGGAACCGGCGTCGAGGTCCGCGAGCACGAACCGCTCCGGGTTCTCCGACTGCGCCGAGCGGACCTGCCCCCACACGGCCGCGGCGGCGGGATCGGTGACCGGGGCGTCGGCGGCGACCGCGCCGGAGGTGACGAACACCAGTGGCGTGTCGGCGGCGGCCGGCTCGGCGAGCCACGCCAGCACCAAGGCGAGGACCCGGCGCGTGTGGATGCGGGTGTCCTCCGCGGTCGCGGCGCCGCCCGGCTGCCCGGAGCGGCAGTCGTAGCGCGCCGCGCCGGCAGCAGCCGCCGCGGCGACGGCGACGCGCAGCTGCTCGGGATCGTCGGGCGCGCCCTCCGGGATCACGGCCCAGGCGAGGGGTGCGGCGGGCGGGGCCGGCTCGACCGGGGTCCAGTCCATGCACAGCAGCGCGTCGTGGTCGCGGGCGCCGGCCCGCGCGACGGCAGCGGCGTCGACGGCGGTGAGGACGGCCTCGTCAAGGGTGGCGACGACGGCGCCGGAGCGGTCGGTGAGCACGGCCGACCAGGCGTCCTCACGCAGCCGGGTGAGCGCCGCCCGCAGCGCGACGGCGCCGGTGGAGCGCACCTGCCAGCCGCGCCAGCCAGCGACGGTCCGCGGCGCGCCGGGATCGGCGAGCTGGACCGACTGGAGCACGGCGTCGAGCAGGGCCGGGTGGACGCGGTACCGGGCCGCCTCGGGGTGCAGCTCGTCGGCGAGCGTCAGTTCGGCGTACACGGCCGGCGGCCCGGCGTCCGGGACCGTCGTCCACAGTGCCGTGACGCCGCGCAGCACCGGGGCGTACGCGACGCCGGCCTCGCCAAGGCGGTCGTAGCCGTCGGCGGCCGGGAGCTCGGCGGCGCATGGCGGCCACTCCCCCGGCCAGGTGGAGGGCGGCGCCGCAGCGGGCGGGGTACGGGTGCCGAGGCGGCCCTGCGCGTACAGGGTCCACAGGCCCTCGCCCCCGTCGGGGCGGGCGTGCACGGTGAAGCCGCGCGACCGGCGCTCGTCGGGGGCGCCGACGCGGACCTGCAGCTGGAGCGCGCCGCGGGCGGGCAGGACGGGCGGTGCGACGATGCGCAGCTCCTCGACGCCGGTGCAGCCGGCCGCGTCGGCGGCGGCGGTGGCCGCCTCCAGCAGCGCGGCCGGTGACAGCAGGGCGGTACCGTCCACCATGCATGCATCCAGCCAGGGCAGCGCGGCGCGGGTGAGCCGGGCGGTGCAGACGGTCTCGTCGCTGCCGGCCACCACCACCGGTGCGCCGAGCAGCGGGTGGTCGGCCGCGTCGCGGGCCCGGCCGGTAGCGGTGTACCAGAAGCGCTCCCGCTGGAACGCGTACGTGGGCAGGCGCACCGGCCGGGCGCCGGTGCCGGCGAACGGGTGGGCGCGGTCGACGGCGACGCCACGGGTGTGCAGCTCGGCGAGCGCGGCGTGGAAGCGGGCCGGGCCGCCGTCGTCGCGGCGCAGGGTGCCGGTGACGACGGCGTCGGTGCCGAGACTGCCGCGCAGCGCGCCGACGAGCACCGGGTGTGCGCTGACCTCGACGAAGACGCCGTGCTCGGCCTCGGCGAGGGCGCGCACCGTGGCGGCGAACTCGACCGGGCTGCGCATGTTGCCGTACCAGTAGGCGGCGCCCATGGTCGCGGTGTCAAGGAGGGCGCCGGTGACGGTCGAGTACAGCGGCACGGTTCCGGCGCGGGGACGCACCTCGGCGAGCTCGGCCAGCATCTCGTCGCGGACGGCCTCAACCTGCGGCGAGTGGGAAGGGAAGTCGGCGGGGAACCGCTTGGTGCGGGCGCCCTCGGCGGCGCACTCGGCGAGCAGTTCGGTGAGGGCGTCCCGGTCGCCCGCGACGAGGACGGCGGTTGGCCCGTTCTCGACGGCGACGGTGAGCCGGCCCGCCCAGCGCGTGAGTCGCCGCTCGACCTCGGCGCGCGGCATCTCGACGGCGCCCATGCCGCCGAGGCCTTCGAGGGTGCGCGCGAGGCGGCTGCGCACGGCGATGATCCGGGCGGCGTCGGACAGGCTGAGCGCGCCGGCGACGACAGCGGCGGCGATCTCGCCCTGCGAGTGGCCGACGACGGCGGCGGGGCGCAGCCCGGCGGACTGCCAGAGCGCGGCGAGGGACACGTGCATGGCGAACAGGGCGGCCTGCACGACGTCGAGCCGGTCGAGCCCGGGTGCGCCCGGCGCGCCGCGCAGCACGTCGTCGAGGGAGACGTCGACGAAGGGCTCGAACGCCTTGACGCACTCGGCGATCCGGTCGGCGAACACCTCGGACGCGTCGAGCAGCCCGGCGGCCATGGCCGGCCACTGGCTGCCCTGGCCGGGGAAGACGTAGACGACACGGCCCGGCTCGCCGGCCGTGCCGGTGACGAGGTTGGCGGCCTCCTCTCCGGCGGCGAGGGCGTCGAGCCCGGCGAGGACGTCGGCGGTACCGGTGCCGATGACGGCGGCGCGGTGGCGCAGCGCGGCGCGGGTGGTGGCCAGCGAGTAGGCGGCGTCACGCAGGGCGCGCGGGTCGTCGCCGGGCAGGGACCGCACGTGCGCGGCGAGGCGGGCCGCCTGGGCGCGCAGCGCGGCCGGCGTCGTCGCCGACACGTGCCACGGCAGCGGCACCGCCCGGTACCCGTCGGCGTCGTCGCCCGGCCCGTCCGCGTCGCTGGGCGGTGCCTGTTCGAGGATGAGGTGGGCGTTGGTCCCGCTGGCGCCGAACGCGGACACGGCGGCACGCCGCGGGTTGCCGGTCTCGGGCCAGGGCCGGGTCTCGGTGAGCAGCTCGACGTCGCCGGCGTCCCAGTCGACGAACGGCGTGGGTGCATCGAAGTGCAGCAGGCGGGGCAGCAGGCCATGGCGCAGCCCCTGAACGGTCTTGACGATGCCGCCGACGCCGGCCGCGGCCTGGGCGTGACCGACGTTGGCCTTCAGCGAGCCGACCGGCAGCGGCCGGCCGGGCGGGCGCTCCCGGCCGTATGTGGCCAGCAGCGCCCGGGCTTCGATCGGGTCGCCGAGGCGGGTGCCGGTGCCGTGGGCCTCGACGGCGTCGACGTCGGCGGCGCTCAGCCCGGCGGCCTGCAGCGCCTGCCGGATGACGCGCTCCTGGGCCTGGCCGTTGGGGGCGGTGAGGCCGTTGGAGGCGCCGTCGGAGTTGACGGCGCTGCCGCGGATGACGGCGAGGACGCGGTGGCCGTTGCGGTTGGCGTCGGCGAGCCGTTCGAGGACGAACACGCCGGCGCCCTCGGACCAGCCGATGCCGTCGGCGGCCGCGGCGAACGGCTTGCACCGGCCGTCTGGGGCCAGGCCGCGCTGGCGGCTGCCGTCGATGTACCCGCCGGGGTGGGCGGCGATGTAGGCGGCACCGGCCAGGGCAAGGGTGGTCTCGCCGGATCGCAGGGACTGGGCGGCCAGGTGCACTGCGACGAGCGTCGAGGAGCACGCGGTGTCGACGGACACGGCCGGGCCCTGCAGGCCCAGGGTGTAGGAGATGCGGCCGGACGCCATGCTGCTGAGTTTGCTGGTCATCTGGTAGCCCTCGAACTCGGCGGGGACGTCGAGGTCGAGGTAGCTCTGCTCGACGAGGCCGGCGAACACGCCGGTCCGGCTGCCGGCGAGGCTCGTCGGGTCGATGCCGGCGTCCTCCAGCGCCTCCCACGCGGATTCGAGAAGGATCCGCTGCTGCGGGTCCATGGCCAGGGCCTCGCGCGGGGAGATGCCGAAGAACGCGGCGTCGAACTGGGTGGCGGTGGCGACGAACCCGGCCTCACGGATGTAGATCCGGCCCGCCTTGGCGGGATCCGGGTCGTACATCGCGTCGAGGTCCCAGCCGCGGTCGTGCGGGAACGGCGTGATCTCGTCGCGTTCCTCGACGGCGACCCGCCACAGCTCGTCGGGGTCGGCGGCGCCGGGGAAGTGGCAGGACATGCCGACGATGGCGACGGTGTCCCGGTCGGCGGCCTCCAGTTCGGCGATGCGTGTGCGGGCCTGGCGTAGGTCGGCGGTGACCCAGCGAAGGTACTCGACCAGCTTCTCGTCGTTGGACATGCGCGGTTCTCGTCTCCTTCGTCAGCCGGGCCGACGACCCAGTTCGGTGTCGATGAGGGCGAAGAGGTCTTCGACGCTGGCGGTGGCGATCGGGTCGGCCGGGGCCGGCTGCTGCGGACCCACAAGGCCCAGCAGGTGCTCGGTGAGGGCGGCGGGGCTGGGCTGCTCGAAGACGATCGTGGCCGGCAGGTCGAGGCCGGTGGCCGCCCGGAGCCCGTCGCGCAGCTGTACCGCGGTCATCGAGTCCATGCCGGCTTCTTGGAACGGCCGGTTGCCGTCCACCGTGGATACATCGCGGTGGCCGAGGGCGGCGGCGGTGTGATCGAGGACGAGCCGCCGTACGACCGAGCGACGCCCGTCGTCGTCGAGCCCGGCGAGCCGTTCGGCGAGCGCCCGGGCGGCGTCGCCGTCCTCCGGCGTGCCGGGGTCGCCGGAGCTCGCCGCGGTTGCTGGCAGGGCCGGTCCGCTGAGCCAGTACCGGTGCCGGGCGAACGGGTACCGCGGCAGGTCGGCCGGCGCCACGCCGTGGCCGGCGAACAGACGCGGCCAGTCGACGGCGGCGCCCCGCTGCCAGAGCTCGGCGAGGCCGGCGACGACGGCGTCCGGTTCGTCGCGGCCGGTGCGGGACAGCGTCACGCCGTCGACGAGCGCGGCGAGGAGGGGCGCGGGACCGGCCTCGGCCACGGCGGTGACGCCGAGGCGGGCGAGGGTGGCCGCGGTGGTCTCGAGGCGCCCGGGCTGCTGGGCCGTGTCGACCCAGTACGACGGCGAGGTCCATGCGCCCGTGACCACGTCGCCGGTGGCGGCGGAGACCACCGGGATCCCCGCCGGTTCCGCTTCCGGAGTGAACCGGAGCCGGTCGAACACGGCAACAAACTTGGCGACTGCGTCCTCCCCCGGCGGCATGGCCTGCACGAGCCGGCCGCGGGCGGCGGCGAGCGCGGCGGCGTCGGTGAGGGACAGCGCGCCGGCCGCAAGTACGGCGGCGATCTCGCCGCCGCCCTGCCCGACCATGACGTCCGGGTTGACGCCCCAGGACCGCAGGAGCCGGAACATGGCCACCCCGAACGCGAACAGCGCCGGCTGGGCGAACCCGGCCTCGTCGAGGCTGTCACCAATGTCGATCACTCTCGCGAGGGGGCGTGGCAGGTGCGGGTCAAGGGCGGCGCAGGCCTCGTCGAACGCCTCGGCGAACGCCGGGAACGCGGCGCGCAGGCCGGCGCCCATGCCGGGGCGCTGGGCGCCGTCACCGGGGAAGACCAGGGCGAGGGCGCCCGACGGCGCGGGGGCGCCCGGGGTCGGGACGGCGGCGAGGCGGCGCAGCAGGGTGGCCCGGTCCCGTCCGGTGACGGCGATGCGGTACGGCAGGGCGGCGCGGGTGGCGAGGGCGAGGCCGGCACCGGCGGGGTCGAGCGCCGGATCGGCGTTGATGCGCTCGTGCACGCGCCGGACGTGCGTGGCGAGGGCGTCGGCGCTGCGGGCGGACAGCACCCACGGTACCGATGCCGGATCGTGACGACCGTCGGGCGTCTCGGCGGCGGAAGGCTGTTCCAGCACCACGTGGGCGTTGGTACCGCTGATGCCGAACGAGGACACCGCGGCCCGGCGCATACCGTCGCGGGCCGGCCATGGCTGTTGCCTCGTGAGAAGGCGGAGCCCGCCGGTGTCCCAGTCCACGTGCGGCGACGGCTCCTCAGCGTGCAGGGTCCGGGGCATCACACCGTGCCGCATCGCCTGCACCATCTTGATAACCCCGCCCACACCCGCAGCCGCCTGCGCGTGACCGATGTTCGACTTCAACGAACCCAGCCACACACCAGCCGACCCGTACACCTCCATCAACGCCTGGGCCTCGATCGGATCACCCAACCGAGTACCAGTCCCGTGCCCCTCCACAACGTCCACATCGGACGCCATCAGCCCACCGGCCGCCAACGCCTGCCGGATCACCCGCACCTGCGCCGGACCACTCGGCGCCGTCAAACCGTTCGACGCACCGTCTGAGTTGACCGCGCTACCGCGGAGCACGGCCAGGACCCGGTGCCCTCGCTCGATCGCCGTGGAGAGCCGTTCCACCAGCAACCAGCCGACACCCTCGCCCCAGCCCGTACCATCCGCACCCGCACCGAACGAACGACACCGACCGTCGACCGACAGCCCACGCTGACGGGAAAACTCCACGAACGTGCCGGGCCCGGCCATGACCGTCACCCCACCGGCGAGCGCCAGCTCGCACTCACCCAGCCGGAGCGCGTTCGCGGCGAGATGCAGCGCGACCAGGGATGACGAGCAGGCGGTGTCGACGGTGACGGCGGGGCCTTCGAGCCCGAACACGTAGGCGATGCGGCCGGAGGCAACGCTGCCCGCGCTGCCGCCGGCAAGGTACCCCTCGACGCCGGACGGGACGGTGTGGTGGCGGGTGCCGTAGTCGCCGTACATGACGCCCGCGAACACCCCGGTACGGCTGCCGCGCA
This sequence comes from Dactylosporangium sp. NPDC051485, assembly GCF_040682015.1. Lineage (NCBI taxonomy): Bacteria > Bacillati > Actinomycetota > Actinomycetes > Micromonosporales > Micromonosporaceae > Dactylosporangium > Dactylosporangium sp. NPDC051485. The sequence continues at coordinate 64,576 of NZ_JBFAZW010000030.1, read as the reverse complement.
ACGCCTGCGGGTCGATGCCGGCGTCCTCGAACAGCTCCCACGCCGTCTCCAGCAGCAGCCGCTGCTGCGGATCCGTGGCCAGGGCCTCCTTCGGGGACATGCCGAAGAAGTCGGGGTCGAACAGGTCCGCGTCGTACAGGAACCCGCCGTGGCGGGCGTAGGAGGTGCCCGGGTGGGCGGGGTCGGGGTGGTACAGCCGGTCGAGGTCCCAGCCGCGGTTGCCGGGGAACTCGCCGATCGCGTCGACACCATCGGCGACGAGCCGCCACAAGTCCTCCGGCGTGCGGACGCCACCCGGGTACCGGCACGACATGCCCACGATCGCGATCGGCTCGGCGGACGGCCGCGGCGCCTCCACCACCGTGGCCTGCGCGGGCCGTTCGCCGGTCATGCGGCGGCGCAGGAACGCGGCGAGCGCGGCGACCGACGGGTGGTCGAACACGACCGTGGTGGGCAGCCTGATCCCGCTGGCGTCACCGAGGCGGTTGCGCAGCTCGACGGCGGTGAGGGAATCGAGGCCCAGCTCCTGCAGCGGCCGGTCGGCGGCGATGGCGCCCGGGTCGGGATAGCCGAGAACCCCGGCAACGTGCCCGCGCACGAACTCGTCAACGGCGCGTTGGGCGACCGCCCGGCCGGCACCGATCCCGGCGTTCCCAGCGCGGGCGGCGGCGCGGCGCTTGGGCGCCGGGGCGAGCCGGCGCAGCGGCGCGGGCAGTGATGCCGCGGCGGCGGCGGCGAGCGCGGCGGGGTCCAGGTCCGCGGCGGCGTACACGGGCTCGTCGCCGGCGAGGGCCGCGTCGAGCAGGGCGGTCGCCGCGTCGGTGGGCATCGGCCGGACGCCGAGCCGGGCCAGGCGGGCGAGGTCCTGACCGGCGAGGTGGCCGGTGAGGCCGCTCGCCTGCGCCCAGAGGCCCCAGGCGACGGACAGGCCGGGCAGGCCGGCGGCGCGGCGGTGCGCGGCGAGCGCGTCGAGGAAGGTGTTGGCTGCGGCGTAGGCGGCCTGCCCGGCGGTGCCGAGGATGCCGGCGAGCGACGAGTACAGCACGAAGGCGGTCAGGTCGCGACCCTCGGTGAGCTCGTGCAGATGCCAGGCGGCGTCGGTCTTGGGACGTAGGACCCCGTCGAGCCGGTCACCGGTCAGGGCGGTGAGGACACCGTCGTCGAGCACGCCGGCCGTGTGGACGACGGCCCGGACCGGGTGTGCGGCGAGGACGGCGGCGAGCGCGTCGCGGTCGGCGGCATCGCACGCGGCGAACGTCACCCGCGCCCCGTCCGCCTTGAGGTCGGCGCGCAGCGACGCCGCGCCGTCGGCCTGCTCACCGCGCCGGCTGAGCAGGAGCAGGTCCCGGGCGCCGTGCCGGCGCACCAGGTGGCGGGCGAGCGCGGCGCCGAGGCCGCCGGTACCGCCGGTGATGAGCACGGTCCCGTCGTCGAACCGCGGTACGGCTCCGGCGCTGCCGGCGTCCGGCGCGGATGGCGCGAGGTGGCCGAGGCGCGGTACCACCAGTTCCCCGTTGCGGACGGCGAGCTGCGGCTCGCCGCTGTGCACGGCGCGGGTGAGGTCGGCCGGCTCCGCGGCATCGTCGAGGTCGACGACGGTGATGCGCTGCGGGTGTTCGGTCTGGGCGGTGCGCAGCAGGCCCCAGACGGCGGCCTGGGCCAGGTCGGGCCGCTCGCCGGGGCGGACGGCAACCGCACCGCGGGTGACCACGACGAGGCGGGTGGCGTCGAGATGGCCCGCGGCGAGGAATGCCTGGACGAGGTCGAGCGCGGCGCGGGTGGCGGCGTGGACGGCACCGGGCAGCCCGCCGTCGCCCGGCTCCTGCGCCGCCAGCCGCACCACGAGCACCTCCGGGGCGTCGGTGAGCGCGGCGACCGCGGTGTGGGCAGGCCGCTGCGGGTCGCCGGGCAGCTCGACCCAGCGCGGCCCGCGGGGGCGGTCTTCCGTCGCGGCTGCCGGGAGCCACCTCAGCGGCAGCAGGACGCCCGCGGTCCCGGTCATGGCGGTGTCCGCGGCGAGGGGGCGCAGGGCGACGCGCTCGCAGGTGACGACCGGGGCGCCGGTTTCGTCGGCGGCAAGCAGTTCCACGGTGTCCGGCCCGGCCGGGGTCAGCCGGACCCGCAGGGTGGTGGCGCCTTCGGTGGCGACGCGGACGCCGGTGAACGCGAACGGCATCCGCGCCGGCACGTCCTCGGCCACGCCGGGCAGCAGCGGGTGCAGCGCGGCGTCGAGCAGGGCCGGGTGCACGGCGTACCGGCCCGGCTCGTCCCGGGCGACCTCGGCGTAGAGGACGCCGTCGCGGTGCCAGGCCCGGCGTAGCCCACGGAACGCGGGCCCGTAGCCGTAGCCGAGATCGGCAAGCCGGTCGTACGTGTCGGTCACGTCCAGTTCGGCCGCGCCGGGCGGTGGCCAGGCGTCGAGGCGTTCCGCGGCGCCCGCCCCGCCGGGGCCGCCCGCGTCCAGCTCACCGGTGAGCAGGCCGGTGGCGGCGGCCGTCCAGTCAGCGCCGGGCGTGTCGGGCCGGGCGTGCACGTCCAGGCGACGCCCGCCGTCCGAGCCGGGGGCGGCGGCGACGACCTGCAGGATCACGGACCCGCCGTCCGGCACGACGACGGGGGCGAGCAGCGTGAGCTCCGCTACGGTGGCGTGCCCGATCTCGTCGGCGGTCCGGACGGCGGCCTCCAGCAGGGCGGTGCCGGGCAGCACGATGCGGCCGTGCAGGGTGTGGTCGGCGAGCCAGGGATGGGTGGCGGCGCCGACCCGGCCGGTGAGCATGATCTCGCCGGTACCGGCCCGGTGCACGCCGGCGCTGAGCAGCGGGTGCCCGGTCGCGGTGAGGCCCGCGTTCACGAGGCCGGCAGCAGACGGGTCGGGGTCGAGCCAGTAGCGGCGCCGGTCGAACGCGTACCGCGGCAGATCGACCGGCCCGTCGCCGGTGGCCGAGGGGTGCAGGCGGGTCCAGTCGACGGGGTTGCCCCGCTGCCATACCTCAGCGAGGCCGGCGACGAACGTGGCCGGCTCGTCGCGGCCCGGCCGGCACAGCGCCACGCCGCCGGCGAGTCTGGCGAGCACTGCGGCCGGGCCGACCTCGAGGAGCGTGGCCGCTTCGGCGGCGGCGACGGCGGCGGCGAACCGGACCGGGCGGCGGACCTGGTCGACCCAGTAGGCCGGGCTGGCCCATTCGCCGGTGACGGCGGCGCCGGTCACGGTCGACACGGCGGCGATGCGCGGCGCGGCGAACCGCAGCCCAGCGATCTCGGCGGCGAATCCGGCGAGCATCGGCTCCATGAGCGGCGAGTGAAACGCGTGGGACACGGTCAGCGGGCGGCTGGGCGCGTCGAGCCGCGAGACGACCGACTCGACCGCGTCGGCGGCGCCGGACACGACGACGGAGCGGGGCCCGTTGACGGCGGCGATGGCGACCCGGTCCGCAACGGGTTCGATCAGCGCGGCGACGGCGTCCTCGGGTGCGGTGACGGCCACCATGACCCCACCGTCCGGCAGTGCCTGCATGAGCCGGCCACGGGCGGCGACGAGCGTGGCGGCGTCGGCGAGCGACAGCACGCCGGCCGCGTGGGCCGCCGCGATCTCGCCGATGGAGTGGCCGATCACGAGCTGCGGGGTGACGCCCCACGCGGCCAGCAGCCGGAACAGCGCCACCTCGAACGCGAACATGGCCGGCTGGGCGAACCCGGTGCCGTCGAGGCCATCGCCGGTGCGGATCACGTCGGCGAGCGGGCGTGGCAGGTGCGGGTCGAGGGCGGCGCAGGCCTCGTCGAACGCGTCGGCGAACGCCGGGAACGCGGCGTGCAGGCCGGCGCCCATGCCGGCGCGCTGCGCGCCCTGGCCGGTGAACATGAACCCGAGCCCGCCGCCCGCGGGTGCGGCGGCGGCGCTGCACTCGGCGACGGCGGCGAGCCCGTCGAGGAGTTCGGCTCGGACGGTACCGGTGATCACGACACGGTCGGGCAGCGCGGCACGGGCGGCCAGGGCGGCGCCGACGGCGGCGGGCTCGAGGGCGGGATGCGCGTCGAGGTGCCCACGCAGCCGTGCGGCCTGCGCGGCAAGCCCGGCCGGGCCGCGGCCGGATAGCGTCCACGCGACGACCGGCGCCGGCGCGGCGGCCTCTTCCCGCGCTTCGGCGGGGGCGCCGGCCTCTTCCAGGATCACGTGGGCGTTGGTGCCGCCGAACCCGAACGACGACACCGCCGCGCGGCGCGGCCGGTCCTGAACCGGCCACGGCCGCTGCTGATGCAGCAGACGGACCCCGCCGGCGTCCCAGTCCACGTGCGGCGAAGGCTCCTCAGCGTGCAGAGTGCGGGGCATCACACCGTGGCGCATCGCCTGCACCATCTTGATCACCCCGCCCACACCCGCAGCCGCCTGCGCATGACCGATATTCGACTTCAACGAACCCAGCCACACACCAGCCGACCCGTACACCTCCATCAACGCCTGAACCTCGATCGGATCACCCAACCGAGTACCAGTCCCGTGCCCCTCCACAACATCCACATCGGACGCCACCAACCCACCGGCCGCCAACGCCTGCCGGATCACCCGCACCTGCGCCGGACCACTCGGCGCCGTCAAACCATTCGACGCACCATCAGAATTCACCGCACTACCACGAAGCACCGCCAAAACCCGATGCCCACGCTCAACCGCCGTCGACAACCGCTCCACCAGCAGCCAGCCGACACCCTCACCCCAGCCCGTACCATCCGCACCCGCACCGAACGAACGACACCGACCGTCGACCGACAGGCCGCGCAGCCGGGAGAATTCGATGAACGGGACCGGCGTGGACATGACGGCGACGCCACCGGCCAGGGCAAGGTCGCACTCGCCGCGGCGCAGGGCCGTGGCGGCGAGGTGCAACGCGACCAGCGACGAGGAGCAGGCGGTGTCGACGCTGACGGCGGGTCCCTCGAAGCCGAACACGTAGGCGAGCCGGCCGGAGGCGATGCTGCCGGCGGAACCGCTGAACAGGTAGCCCTCGAAGCCGTCGGGCGGCAAGGCGGGCCGGGAGCCGTAGTCGTTGTACATGACGCCCGCGAACACCCCGGTACGGCTGCCACGCAACGCCTGCGGATCGATGCCAGCGTCCTCGAACAGCTCCCACGCCGTCTCCAACAGCAACCGCTGCTGCGGATCCGTCGCAGCAGCCTCCCGCGGCGACATCCCGAAAAACCCGGCATCAAACAGATCCGCGTCATACAAGAACCCACCATGCCGCGTGTACGACGTACCCAAATGCTCCGGGTCAGGATCGTAAAGAGCGGACAGATCCCAGCCACGGTTACCCGGAAACTCACCGATCGCGTCGACACCATCAGCCACGAGCCGCCACAAGTCCTCCGGCGCACGGACACCACCCGGATACCGGCACGACATACCCACAATCGCGATCGGCTCGCGGTCGCGCTCCTCGACGTCGTGCAGCCGCCGCCGGGCGTCGCGCGCGTCGGCGATGGCCCGCTTCAGGTACTCGCGGAGCTTGTCCTCGTCAGCCACGTGTTCTCTCTCCGGATTCGGTGCGGTCGTCGACGAGGGCGAACAGATCCTCGTCGCTGGCCAGGTCCAGGTCGTCCAGTTCGCCGGCGGCCGCGGCCGGCTCGGTCGGGGGCTCGGCGAGCCGCGCGAGCTTCCGCAGCCGCTCGGCGATGCCGGCGCGGGCGTGCGGGACGGCGTCGGCGTCGACCGCGGCCCGCAGCGCGTCGGCGAGCCGGTCGACGTCGGCGAGCAGTGCCGCGCCGAGGTCCGGTTCGAGCAGTTCGGTGAGGTACGCGACGAGGGCGCCGACGCTGGGGTGGTCGAAGATGACGGTGGCGGGCAGCCGCTCGCCGACGGCGGTGCCGAGCCGGTTGCGCAGCTCCACGGCGGTGAGCGAGTCCAGCCCGAGCTCCTGCAGCGCGCGGTCGTCGTCGAGCTCGGCGGGGTCGGCGTGGCCGAGCACCGCGGCGGTGTGGCGGCGGGCGAGGCCGGCGAGGACCCGGCGGCGCTCGGGCGCGGGCAGCCGTCGCAGGTCGGGCGCTGCCGGCGGGTCCACGACGGTCGCCGCGCGGCGCGGGGCGCGCACGGGGACGAGCCCGCGCAGCAGTGGCGGCGGCTCGGTACCGCGCAGCGCGGCGACGTCGACGCCGGTGAGCGCGTACACCGGGGCGGCCCCGACGAGGGCGGCGTCGAACAGCTCCATCGCCTCGCCGGCGGCCAGCGGCAGCAGGCCGAGGCGGGCCAGCCGGGCGCGGTCGGCGGCGCCGAGCCGGCCGGACAGCTCGCTTGCCTCGTCCCACAGCCCCCAGGCCAGGGATGTTGCAGGCAGCCCGGCGGCGCGGCGGTGCGCGGCGAGGGCATCGAGGTAGGCGTTGGCGGCGGCGTAACCGGACTGCCCGGCGGTGCCGAGCAGCCCGGCGACGGACGAGTAGAGCACGAACGCGGTGAGGTCGGTGTCGGCGGTCAGCTCGTGCAGGTTGCGCGCGGCGTGGAGCTTTGGCCGCAGGACTCGGTCGAGCCGCTCGCCGGTCAGGGCGGTGACGACGCCGTCGTCGGTGATTCCGGCGGCGTGGACGACGGCCCGCAGCGGGCGTTCGGCGGGCACGGCGGCGAGGACGGCGGCGAGGGCCGCGCGGTCGGCGGCGTCGCAGGCGGCGAACGTCACCCGGGCTCCGGTGCCTTCGAGCTCGGCGCGCAGTTCAGCGGCCCCGGGCGCGTCCTCGCCGCGGCGGCTGAGCAGCAGCAGGTCGCGGGTGCCGTGGCGGTACACGAGGTGCCGGGCGAGAACCGCGCCGAGCGTCCCGGTCGCCCCGGTGACGAGGACGGTACCGGCATCCCAGCGCGGCTCGGCGACGTTGGCCGCGGTGGCCTCGGGCGCGGGGTCGCGGGTGAGCCGCGGCACGAACAGCGCTCCCCCGCGGATCGCCAGTTGCGGCTCGCCGGCGGCAAGCGCGGCGCGGACGGTGCCGGCGTCGGCGGACTCGGCCTCCAGCAGCACGATCCGGCCGGGGTGCTCGGTCTGTGCGGAGCGCACCAGTCCCCACACGCCGGCAAGTTCCGGCGCGGCCGCGTCGCGGGTGACGACGACCAGCCGCGAGCCGGCGTACCGCTCGTCGGCGAGCCACGTGCGTACCAGCGCGAGGGCCGCGTGGATCGCCGCGGCCGGGTCGGCGGCGTCGCCCGCGACAGGCGCGACGACGACGGGCGGCGGGTCCTCCGGCAGCTGCCCGCCCGGGTCGACGAGTGTCCACAGCGGCGTCTCTGCGCCCGGTTCCGGCGCGGGGATGGGGGTCCAGCCGGGCCGCAGCAGCCCCGGCAGGGTAGCTGCTGCGGTGAGCGGCCGCAGCGTCAGCGTCCCGATCTCGATGACGGGCGCGCCGGCGGCGTCGGTGGCGGTCAGGGTGACGGTGTCGGCGCCGGTACGGGCGAGGCGTACCCGCAACGCGGCGGCTCCGGCCGCGTGCATCCGCGCCCCGGCGAAGCCGAAGGGCACCACGGCCGGTCCGTCACCGGCGACGCCGGGCAGCAGCGGGTGCAGGGCGGCGTCGAGCAGCGCCGGGTGCACGGCGAACCGGCCGGCCTCGTCGGCCTCGTCGAGTACCACCTCGGCGTAGATGACGTCCGCATCGCGCCAGACCCGCCGCAGCCCGCGGAACCCGTCGGTGTAGCCGTAGCCCAGGCTGGCGAGCCGGTCGTAGGCGCCATCAAGCGATACCTCGGCGGCCCCCGCCGGTGGCCACGCCGGGTCCGGCGCCTGCGGGCCGGGCTCGGCGGTGGCGGCGAGCGTACCCGTGGCGTGTGACGTCCACGGCTCGTCCGCGCCGACCCGGGCGTGCATCTCGACCGGGCGCGCGCCGTCCGGGCCGGGCGCGCCGACGCTCAGCTGCAACTCGACGCGGCCGCGGGCCGGCACGACCAGCGGTACGGTCAGCGACGCGTCGGCGACGACCGGACAGCCGGCCTCCTCGCCCGCGCGCAGCAGCAGGTCGAGCACCGCAGTGCCGGGGAACACGACGTTGCCCCGCAACGCATGCCCGGCGAGCCACGGCTGCCGTTCGAGGGACACGGTACCGGTGAGCACGAGCCCGTCACGGCCGGCGAGCGGCACCGCGGCGTCGAGCAGCGGATGGTCCGGCCCGCCGGCGGCCGGTGCGGGCGCGGGCAGCCAGTACCGGCGGCGCTGAAACGCGTAGGTGGGCAGGTCCACGCGGCCCGAGCCCGGGTACACCGCGGCCGGGTCGAGACCGGCCCCGGCCACGCGCATGGCGGCGAACCCGGCGGCGGCGGTGCGCGGCTCAGGCTGGCCGGCGCGCAGCAGCGGGGCGAGCGTGGCGCCGGGCAGGGTCTCGGCGGCGAGCGCGGTGAGCACGCCGTCGGGGCCGAGTTCGAGGCAGCGGCGCACGCCGAGGTCGTCGAGGGCGCGAAGGCCGTCGTGGAAGCGGACGGTACCGCGGATGTGGCGGGCCCAGTAGTCGGGTGTACCCAGCTCGGCCGGGCTGGCGACCGCACCGGTGAGGTTGGAGACGATCGGGATGCGCGGCTCGCGGAACGTGACACCGTCGATGGCGGCGCAGAACTCGTCGAGGACGCCGTCCATGTGCGGGGAGTGGAAGGCATGGCTGACCGGCAGTCGGCGGACCTTCCGGCCGCGGGCCCGCCAGGCGGCGGCGATCGCGTCGACGGCGTCGGCGTCCCCGGCGACGACGGTCGCGGTGGGGCCGTTGACGGCGGCGACAACGGCCTCGCCGGTGGGCGGCAGCGTCGCGCGGACCTCGTCCTCGGCGGCCTGCACGGCGGCCATCGCGCCGCCCTCACGCGCGGCCTGCATGAGCCGGCCGCGGGCGGCGACGACGGCGCACGCGTCGGCCAGATCCCACACGCCCGCGGCGTGCGCCGCGGCGACCTCGCCGATGGAGTGGCCGAGCAGCACGTCGGGCCGGATGCCGTAGGCCTCGGCGAGCCGGAACAGGGCGACCTCGATCGCGAAGAGCGCCGCCTGTGTGTACCTGGTCTGGTCGAGCAGCGCCGCGTCCGCGGTGTCCGGCTCGGCGAACATCACGGTGCGCAGCGGCCGCGGCAGGCCGGGATCCAGGTGCGCGCAGACGGCGTCGAGGGCAGCGGCGAAGACGGGGCTCGCCGCGTACAGCTCACGGCCCATGCCCGCACGCTGGCTTCCCTGGCCGGTGAACAGCAGCGCGGTCCGCCCGCCGGTATTCTCCCCGCGCAGCACGCCGGGCGCGTCCTGGCCGGCGGCGAGCGCGGCGAGCCCGTCGAGCAGCTGGGCGCGGCCGGCGCCGAGGACAGCGGCCCGGTGCGGCATGGCGGTCCGGGTGGTCGCGAGGGCGTGCCCGACGTCGCCGGTGCGCAACCGCGGGTTTGCGGTCAGGTGGTCGTACAGCCGGCGGGCCTGCTCCGGCAGGGCGTGCTCGGCCCGCGCGGACAGCACCCACGCCTCGACGGGCAGCGGTGGGACTCCGTCGGTGGGCGGCGCGGCTGCCGCCGCGGCGGGTTCCTCGATGATCACGTGGGCGTTGGTGCCGCTGATGCCGAACGACGACACCGCAGCGCGGCGCGGCCGGTCCTGAACCGGCCACGGCTGCTGCTGATGCAGCAGACGGACCCCGCCGGCATCCCACTCCACGTGCGGCGACGGCTCCTCCGCATGCAGGGTCCGGGGCATCACACCGTGGCGCATCGCCTGCACCATCTTGATAACCCCGCCCACACCCGCAGCCGCCTGCGCGTGACCGATGTTCGACTTCAACGAACCCAGCCACACCCCAGCCGACCCATACACCTCCATCAACGCCTGGACCTCGATCGGATCACCCAACCGAGTACCAGTCCCATGCCCCTCCACAACATCCACATCGGACGCCATCAGCCCACCGGCCGCCAACGCCTGCCGCATCACCCGCACCTGCGCCGGACCACTCGGCGCCGTCAAACCATTCGACGCACCATCAGAATTCACCGCACTACCACGAAGCACAGCCAAAACCCGATGCCCACGCTCGATCGCCGTCGACAACCGCTCCACCAACAGCCAGCCGACACCCTCACCCCAGCCCGTACCATCCGCACCCGCACCGAACGAACGACACCGACCATCGACCGACAGCCCACGCTGACGGGAAAACTCCACAAAGGTGCCGGGACCAGCCATGACCGTCACCCCACCGGCGAGTGCCAACTCGCACTCACCCTCCCGCAGGGCGTTCGCGGCCAGGTGCAGCGCGACCAGCGAAGACGAGCAGGCGGTGTCGACGGTGACGGCAGGTCCCTCGAGCCCGAACGTGTACGCGACGCGGCCCGAGGCGACGCTGGCGAGGTTGCCGGTGAGCAGGAACCCCTCCAGCTCGGCGGGGGCGGCGGCGCGGTGCGCGGCGTAGTCGTCGTACATGACGCCCGCGAACACCCCGGTACGGCTGCCACGCAACGCCTGCGGATCGATGCCAGCATCCTCGAACAACTCCCACGCCGTCTCCAACAGCAACCGCTGCTGCGGATCCGTAGCAGCAGCCTCCCGCGGCGACATCCCAAAAAACCCGGCATCAAACAGATCCGCGTCATACAGAAACCCACCGTGCCGCGTATACGACGTACCCAAATGCTCCGGATCGGGATCGTAGAGAGCGGACAGATCCCAACCACGGTTACCCGGAAACTCACCAATCGCATCAACACCGTCAGCGACCAGCCGCCACAAATCCTCCGGCGCACGGACACCACCCGGATACCGGCACGACATACCCACAATCGCGATCGGCTCGGCGGACGGCCGCGGCGCCTCCACCACCGTGGCCTGCGCGGGCCGTTCGCCGGTCAGGCGGCGCAGCAGAAACGCGGCCAGCGCGGCAGCCGACGGGTGGTCGAACACGACCGTGGTGGGCAGCCTGATCCCGCTGGCCACGCCGAGGCGGTTGCGCAACTCGACGCTGCCGAGGGAGTCGAGGCCGAGGTCGCGCAGCGCGTGCTCGGGGTTGACGCGGGCCGGCGGGTGGCCGAGGACGGCGGCGGCGGTGTCGCGGACGAGGTCCAGCACGAGCTGCCGGCCGTCCTCTTCGGACAGTCCGGCGATGCGGCGGGCGAGGCCGCCGCCTGCGCCTGTGCCGGGGCCGGCCGCCGGGCGGTGGGTGCGGCCGCGCAGGATCACCGGCCGGTCCTCGGCTCGGGAACCGATGAGCCGGACCGGGACGAGCAGCGGGTCGCCGGGGCGGGCGAGTGCGGCGTCGAACAGCGCCAGCCCTTCGGCCGGGGCGAGCGCGGCGATCCCGGCGCGCCGCCAGCGCTCGACGTCCGCGGCGCCGAGCGAGGCGCCCATGCCGGCCCCGTCCCACAGGCCCCACGCGAGCGACACGGCCGGCAGGCCGCGGGCGCGGCGGTGGGCGGCGAGGGCGTCGAGGTAGGCGTTGGCGGCGGCGTAACCGGCCTGGCCGGCGGTGCCGACCAGCCCCGACACCGACGAGAACAGCACGAACGCGGCCAGGTCGAGGCCGGCGGTGAGCTCGTGCAGGTGCCAGGCGGCATCGGCCTTCGGGCGCAGCGCAGCGCCGAGCCGTTCGGCGTCGAGGGTGTCGACGACGGCGTCCGCGAGGACCCCGGCGGTGTGCACCACGGCGATCAACGGGCGCTGCGCCGGGATACCGGCGAGGACCGCGGCGAGGGCGTCGCGGTCGCCGGCGTCGCACGCCGCGAACGTCACCCGGGCCCCGGCCGCTTCGAGGTCGTCGCGCAGCGGCGCGGCGCCGTCGGCGTGCTCGCCGCGGCGGCTGAGCAGGAGCAGGTCCCGGGCGCCGTGGCGGTGTACGAGGTGCTGGGCGATGAGGCTGCCCAGGGCGCCGGTGGCGCCGGTGACCAGGACGGTTCCGGCGTCCCACGCAGGTGCGGGGCCATCGCCGGCGGCCGGGGCCGGTGCGAGCCGGGGCACGTGCAGCCGCCCGCCGCGGACGGCGACCTGCGGCTCGCCGGCCGCCAAGGCGTCGCGCACCGACCGGTCGCCGGCATCGGTGTCGACATCGACGTCGATGATGGTGATCCGGCCCGGGTGTTCGGTGTGCACGACCCGCAGCAGGCCCCACACCGCGGCGCCGGCGAGGTCGGTAACGTCTTCGCCGGGTCCGGTGGCGACGGCGTTGCGGGTGAGGACGGCGAGCCGCGCCCCGTCGTCGGCGGCGAGCCGCTGCTGGACGAGGCGCAGCACGCTCAGCGTCTCGTGGCGTACGGCCTCCGGGTCGCCGGTGCTCGCCCCGGCGCGGATGACGGTGACGCCGTCGCCGTCCGGGCGAGCAGCCGGCGGGGCGATACCCGGCCAGTCCAGGACGTGCAGGCGGGCGCCGGGTGCGGCGGCGGGACGCATGGTGAGGCCCCGGACGGTGGCGACGGGGGCGCCGGAGAGGTCGGTGAGCACGAGGGTCCGCGGGCCGTCCGGCGGTGCCATGACGCGGACGCGGATGTCGGCGGCGCCTTCGGTGTGCAGCTCGACCCCGGTCCAGGCGAACGGCAGGTGGACCCGCCCGTCGGTGGCGGTGTCGAGCACGACCGCGTGGAGCGCGGCGTCGAGCAGCGCCGGGTGCAGGCCGTAGCGGCCGGCCTCGCCACGCACGGCGTCCGGAAGCCCGGCCTCGGCGTACAGGTCGGCGCCGTGGCGCCACAGCGCTCGCATGCCGCGGAACGCGGGCCCGTACTCGTAGCCCAGCGCGGCAAGCCGCTCGTATGCGTCGTCGACCGGCTCGGGCGTGGCGCCGGCCGGCGGCCAGTGACCGCCCGCCGCCCCGTCGGGGGCGGACACCGGCTCGGGGCTCGACGGCGCCGGGGTGAGGCGACCGGAGGCGTGCCGGGTCCAGCCGGTATCGCCCTCGGCGGGCTCGGGCGCCGCGTGGATCGTGAGGGCACGGCCCCCGCTGACGTCCGGCGCCGCGACCACCAGCTGCAGGCGCATCGGCCTCAGCGGCAGTGGCTCCTCGATGGTGAGTTCGTCGACGACCGGTGCCGCGCAGCGCGCCCCCGCCGCGGCGGCCAGTTCGAGGAACGCGGCGGCCGGCAGCAGCGCTGCCCCGCCGACGACATGGTCGGCGAGCCACCCGTGCTCCCCCGGTGCCAGCCGCGCCACCAGGACGGTCTCGTCCCGGCCGGCGACGGCGACGGCGGCGCCGAGCAGCGGGTGGCCAGCAGGTTCCAGACCGACGTGCAACGGGTCCCAGCCGGCGTCGGGCGCGAGCCAGTACCGCTCGCGCTGGAACGCGTACGTGGGCAGGTCGACGATCCCGGCGCCCGGCGCGAGCGGGCCGGTGCCGATCTGCGCCCTGGCGGCCCAGCACTGCGCGACGCCCTCGACGTACGCGGCGGGCTCGGGCCGGTCGCGGCGCAGGACGGCCACGGCGGTGACCGGATCGTCGGGCAGGCAGTCGGCGACAAGCGCGGTGAGCACGGCGTCCGGCCCGGCCTCGACGAACAGGTCCGCCCCCGCGGCCCGCAGCCCGCGTACCGCGTCGGCGAAGCGGACGGTGGCGCGGATCTGCTGCGTCCAGTACTCGGGCGAGGTCAGTTCCTCGGTGGTGGCGGGCCGGCCGGTGACGGTGGAGACCAGCGGCACGCGCGGCGCGTGGTAGGCGACCAGCTCGGCCACCGCGCGGAACTCGTCGAGCGCCGTCGTCATATGCGCCGAGTGGAAGGCGTGACTGACTCGCAGCGGGCGGACCCGCCTGTCCCGGGCCGCCCACCGCCGCGCGGCGGCGTCAACGGCCTCGGCGTCACCGGAAAGGACCACGGCCCGCGGCCCGTTGACCGCGGCGACGTCGACCGCTACGCCTGCGGCCTGGTCGGCGAGGTCGGCGGTGACCTCCTCCTCGGTGGCCTCCACGGCGAGCATCGCGCCGCCGCGCCGGGCGGCCTGCATGGCGTGCCCGCGAGCCGCGACGAGGCGGGCCGCGTCGTCGAGCGACCAGACCCCGGCGACGTGCGCGGCGGCCAGCTCACCGATCGAGTGCCCGGCTACCAGGTCGGGCAGCAGGCCATGCTGTTCCAGGAGCCGGGCCACGGCGACCTCGACAGCGAACAGGGCCGGCTGGGTGTACGCGGTCTCGTGCAGCACGGCGTCCCCGCCGAAGATCACCTCGCGCAGGGGCCGGTCCAGGTGCGGGCCGAACGCGGCGCACACCTCGTCGAACGCGGCGGCGAACACCGGCGACGCGGCGTACAGCTCGCGGCCCATCCCGGTGCGCTGGGCGCCCTGTCCGGTGAACAGCAGTGCGGTGTGCCCGGCCCGGGCGGCGCTGCCCCGCACGACGCCGGGCGCCATGTCGCCGCGCGCGATCGCGTCGAGGCCGGCGAGCAGCGCGGGCGCGTCGGCGCCGACGACGGCGGCCCGCTCGTCGAACGCGGCGCGGGTCTCGGAGAGTGACCGGGCGACCGCCGCCGGATCGACTTCCGCGGCGCTGGCGAGGTGGTCGCGCAGCCGGGCCGCCTGCGCGGCAAGCGCGTCGGCGTCGCGGCCCGACACCGCCCACGCCACCGGGATCGCGTCGTCCGGCCCGGTGCGGCCGTCTGCCCCGCTGGTCGATTCCCCGCCGCCCCGGCTTTCACCATCGGCTGCGGCTTCGCCACCGGACCCGCCGCCGCCGGCACGGGTGGCTTCAACGCCCGGCTGCGCTGGGTCGCCCTGTTCGAGGACGATGTGCGCGTTGGTACCGCTGATGCCGAACGACGACACCCCGGCACGGCGCGGGTGTCCGGTCGCCGGCCACGACCGCTCTGCCGTCAGCAGCTGCATGGCGCCCGCGGACCAGTCCACGTGCGGCGTCGGCGCGTCGACGTGCAGCGTCCGGGGCAGCACGCCATGGCGCATCGCCTCGACCATCTTGATGACCCCGGCAACGCCCGCGGCGGCCTGCGTGTGGCCGATGTTCGACTTCAGCGAGCCGATCAGCAGCGGCGCGGCGCCGTCACGGTCCCGGCCGTACGTGGCCAGCAGCGCACCGGCCTCGATCGGGTCGCCGAGGGCGGTGCCGGTGCCGTGCGCCTCGACCACATCGACGTCCACAGTGGACAGGCTGGCATCGGCGAGCGCGGCGCGGATCACCCGCTCCTGGGACGGCCCGTTGGGGGCGGTCAGGCCGTTGGAGGCGCCGTCGGAGTTGACGGCGGTACCGCGGATCAAGGCGAGGACCGGGTGACCGGCGCGGCGGGCGGCGGCGAGAGGGGCCAGGACCAGCACCCCGACGCCCTCGGCCCACGAGGTGCCGTCCGCGGCGGCAGCGAACGCCTTGCTGCGCCCGTCGGCGGCCAGCCCGCCCTGCCGGGAGAACTCCACGAACATGCCGGGTGTCGACATCACCGCCGCGCCGGCCGCCAGCGCCAGGGTGGACTCCCCGGACCGCAGCGACCGTACCGCGAGATGCAGCGCGACCAGCGACGACGAGCACGCCGTGTCCACGGTGACGGCGGGTCCTTCGAGCCCGAGCGTGTACGCGACGCGCCCGGACATGACGCTCGCCGTGGTGCCGGTCAGCACGTGCCCGTCGACATCGACGCCGGCGCTGTGCATGCGGGGGCCGTAGTCGAGGGCGGTGGCGCCGACGAACACGCCGGTACGGCTGCCACGCAGGGCTCGCGGGTCGATCCGGGCCCGCTCGACGGCCTCCCACGCGGTCTCCAGCAGCAGCCGCTGCTGCGGGTCCATGGCCAGGGCCTCGCGCGGCGAGATACCGAAGAACCCGGCGTCGAAACGGTCGGCGCCGCGCAGGAACCCGCCGTGGCGGGTCGCGGACGCGCCGGGTTGCCCCGGTGCACCGTCGAGGAGGCGGTGCAGGTCCCAGCCGCGGTCGTCGGGGAACGTGCCGATCGCGTCGACGCCGTCCGCGACGAGCCGCCAGAGGTCGTGCGGGGACTCGACGCCGCCCGGGAGGCGGCACGCCATCCCGATGACCGCGATCGGCTCGCCGGTCAACGCAGCCGCGGCCGGCGCGGCGGCGCCAACGGCGCCAGAGCCCGCGATCCGTTCGGCGAGGTGATCGGCGAGGGCCCGCGGGGTTGGCCGGTCGTAGAGCAGCCCGCCCGGCAGCCGCAGCCCGGTCGCCGTGGCGAGGGCGTCGGCCAGCTCGACCGCCATGAGTGAGTCGAATCCGAGATCCCGGAAGCGGGTGTCCAGACCGATCCGCTGCCCCGGCGCGGCGCCGAGCACCGCGGCGACGTGGCCCTCGACGGCACCGGCGAGCGCACGCCGCAGCGACTCGCCGGTGAGCCCGGCGAACGGCCCGCCGGCCGGAGCGTCCACAGTGGCCCGTGTCGTGGACGGTGCGGGGGCGGCGGGATCGGACACCGCACCGGCCGGCGCCGGCGGTACCGGCGCTTCGGTGAACCAGTGGCGGCTGCGCTGGAACGGATACGTGGGCAGGACGACCCGGTGGGTCTCGCGGCCGGTGTAGAGGGCGGCCCAGTCGACGCCGGCCGCCCCGCGGACAAAGACTCGGGCGAGTGCCTCGACGACGGTGCGTGCCTCGTCGCGTCCCTTCCGCAGCGACGGTACCGCCGCGACGTCCGCGTCGCCGATCAGCGCGGCGCCGATCTGGGCGGAGCAGACGCCGTCCGGGCCGAGTTCCAGGTAGGTGGTCGCGGCGCCCGACCGCAGCGCGTATACCGCGTCGAGGAAGCGCACCGGCTGGCGGACCTGCTGCACCCAGTACTCCGGATCGGTGGCCTCGGCGTCGGTGAGCCGCCGCCCGGTCACCGTCGATACGATCGGGATCTGCGGCGGGTGCAGCCGCAGGCCGCCCATGACGGTGCGGAAGTCGTCGAGCATCGGCTCCATCAGCGGCGAGTGGAAGGCGTGCGAGACGGCGAGACGGTGGGTGCGGCGGCCGCGGGCGGCGAGCGCGGCGCCGACCGCCTCGACCGCCTCCACGGCACCGGAGACGACGACCGCGGCGGGTCCGTTGACGGCGGCGAGCGCGGCGCGGCCGGCGTGCGGGGCCAGCAGTGGGGCCACCTCGTCCTCGGCGGCCTCCACCGCAAGCATCGCCCCGCCCGGCGGGAGGGCCTGCATGAGCCGCCCCCGGGCGGCGACGACGGCGGCGGCGTCGGGCAGGGACAGCACACCGGCGACGTGGGCGGCGGCAAGCTCGCCGATGGAGTGCCCGGCGAGCGCGGCGGGGCGCACGCCCCACGCCTCGGCCAGGCGGAACAGGGCGACCTCGACCGCGAACAGCGCCGGCTGGGTGTATCCGGTCTCGTCGAGGCCGTCGCCGGTGGCGATGACGTCGGCGAGTGGGCGGGGCAGGTGCGGGTCGAGGTGGGCGCGCACCTCGTCGAAGGCGCGGGCGAACACGGGGACGGCGGCGGCCAGGCCGAGGCCCATGCCTGCGCGCTGGCTACCCTGCCCGGTGAACACGACGGCGAGGTCGCCGGGCGTGGGCCCGCCGGTCACGAGGCCCGGGGCGGGCCGGCCGGCGGCGAGCGCGTCGAGCTGGGTGGCCAGCTCGCCGGGGTGGTCGCCGATGGCGACGGCGCGGTGCGGTAGCGCGGCACGCCCGGACGCGAGCGACCATCCGACCGCCACCACGTCCGCCCCGGCTTCCTGCCCGCCCGGCTCCGAAGCGGTGTCCGGGGCGGCGACCGGGTTGGCGAGTGGGCGCAGCCGATGGGCCTGCGCGGCGAGGGCGTCCGGACCCTGCGCGCTCACCGCCCACGGCACCAGCGGCACGGCGGGACCGTCCGGGGAGGGTGCCGGCGCGGCGGTGGCGTGCGGCGGGGCCTCGGCAACAACGACGTGGCAGTTCACGCCGCCCATGCCGAACGCGCTCACCCCGGCCACGAGCGGCCGCTGCGGCCGCGGCCACGGGCCGAGGTGCTGCTGCACGGCGAGGCCGAGCTCGGGGAACGGGATCGCCGGGTTGGGTTGGTCGAAGTTGCGGCTCGGCGGCAACTGCCGATGGCGCAGGGCGAGCAGCACCTTGACGAGGCCGGTGACACCGGCCGCGGCCTCCAGGTGGCCGACGTTCGTCTTCGCCGAGCCGATGCGCAGCGCGTCGCCCGGCACGCGCCCGGCGCCGAGGACCGCGCCGAGGGCCGCGGCCTCGATCGGGTCGCCGACCGGGGTGCCGGTGCCGTGCGCCTCGACGTACTGGACGTCGTGCGGGTCGACGCCGGCTCGGCGGTACGACTCCCGCAGCACCTCCTCCTGCGCGCTCGCGCTGGGCACGGTCAGTGCGGGCGCGGCGCCGCCGTGGTTGACGGCCGAGGCACGGATGACGCCGAGGATACGGTCTGCGTCGGCGAGGGCGCGGTCGAGCGGTTTGAGTGCGACGACGGCGCCGCCCTCGCCGGGGGCGTAGCCGTTGGCACGGATGTCGAAGGCGTAGCTCTCGCCGTCCGGGGACAGCGCGCCGAACCGGCGGGCGGTCAGGTCACGCTCGGGCAGCAGGCCGATGCTGACGCCGCCGGCGAGCGCCATGACGGACTCGCCGCCGCGCAGGCTCTCGCAGGCCAGGTGCACCGCGACGAGCGACGAGGCCTGTCCGGCGTCGACGGTGGCGCTCGGGCCTCGCAGGTCGAGGAAGTAGGAGACGCGGTTGGCGATGACGCCGCGGCTCAGGCCGGTCATCGAGTGCTGGGTGATGGCCTCGGCTCCATGCTGGTAGGCGAGGTGGGCGTAGTCGTCGCGCAGCGCGCCGACGAGCACCGCGGTACGGCTGCCGCGAAGTGTCGACGGGTCTGCGCCGGCGTCCTCCAGGGCTTCCCAGGCCAGCTCCAGCACGAGGCGCTGCTGCGGGTCCATCGAGGCGGCCTCGCGCGGGGAGATGCCGAAGAACGCGGCGTCGAAGTCGGCCGCGCCGGTGAGCCGGCCGCCACGGGTGCCGTCCGGGCCGGTCTGCAGCCCGCTGGCGCCCTCGCGCAGCAGCGTCCAGAATGCGTCCGGGTCCGGGGCTCCGGGCAACCGGCACGACATGCCGATGATGGCGATCTCCTTCATTGCCTGCCTTCCGCGCGACGTCGCAGCCAGCCTTCCCGGCGGCTCCCAGCGCGTAGTAACGAGGCAGTAACGACTCGTTTCGGTACACGAATGAGCGGAGGGTTGCCTCACGGTGGGGAGACGGTTGCGTACCGCCGGTTACGGTCGGCCGACGTCGTACACCAGCGCATCGGGGAGTGGACCGCCATGACCGTCACCCACGAACAGCTCGTCACCGCGGCCGAGGAGCACGGCCGGCGCTACGTCGAGGCCTTCAACTCAGGCGACATCGAAACGATCAACGGCATGTACACCGAGGACGCCATCTCGGTGTGGCAGCCCGGAGTGCCGCTGTCCGGGCAGGCACGCAAGGACAACCTGGCCGAGTTCATGAGCCAGAGGCCGAAGATGACCGCGACGCTGCGCGAGGCGCATGTGACCGGCAACACCGCGCTGCTCGTCGTGGACTGGCAGATCGACCTGGTCACCGAGGACGGAGCGGAGCACCTCGACGGCGTGGGCCTGGACGTGCTGCGCCTCGGCGAGGACGGGCAGTGGCGCTTCGCCATCGACAACCCGTTCGGTCAGACGCCGGTCCCCGCCGCCTGACGCGGACAGCGCACAGCAGCGAAGACAGAGCAACGCCGCCCGGGCCTCGCGCCGGGCGGCGTTTGCCGTGTTGCCGCTGTGTTGACGGGTGCGCGGCCTCAGGCCGCGACCGGGGCGGGCGCGGTGAGGTACACCGGCACCGAGTCGTGACCGTTGGAGACGAACGACTCGACCGGCGCCAGCGCCGCGTCGGGGTCGGCCAGCCGCAGGTCCGGGAAGCGCTCGAACAGTGCCGGCACGGCGACGTTGGCCTCCAGGCGGGCCAGCGGCGCGCCCAGGCAGAAGTGCACCCCATGGCCGAAGGACAGGTGGTCTGCGCGGTTGGGACGGGTGATGTCGAACTCGGCGGCGGTGGTGCCGAACACCTTGGGGTCGCGGCCGGCGCCGGCGAAGCTCACCAGGATCGCGTCGCCCTTGGCGATCGTCACGTCGCCGAGGTCGATGTCCTCGACCGCGAAGCGCAGCGGCAGGCTACCCAGCGGCGACTGCACCCGCAGCGCCTCCTCGACCGCGTCGGACCAGCTCGCCGCGCCCGACTCGATCAGCTTGCGCTGCTGCGGATGGGTGAGCAGCAGCACCGCCGTGTGGTCGATGAGGTTCACGGTCGTCTCGTGGCCGGCCGTGTACATCAGGAAGATCGTGTCGATGAGCTCGAGCTCGGACAGCCCGGCCGTGTTGTTCTCGTCGTCGCGGACCGCGATGAGCGCGCTGGCCAGGTCGTCGGCCGGGTTGGCGCGCTTGAGCGCGATGAACTCGGCGGCCAGCCCGTACAGCGCCATCTCGTTGGCGCGGGCCTCCTCCTCGGTCGCCGAGGTCTGGAAGATGGCCTGCATCTTGTCCAGCAGGTCGTCGCGCATGCCGGCGGGGATGCCCAGCAGCTCGGAGATGATCAGCGTGGGCAGCGGGTAGGCGAACTCCATGCGCAGGTCGACCTGTCCTCCTACGGGCATGGCGGCCATGCGGTCCAGCAGCCCGGCGGTGACCTCCTCGATGCGCGGGCGCAGGGCCGTGGAGCGGCGCGCGGTGAACGCCTTGGCCACCAGCCGGCGCAGCCGGGTGTGCTCCGCGCCGTACGCGGTGATCATGTTGTGGTCCTGCACCCAGATGGCGAGGGGCCACGACCGCGCCAGTTCACCCTCACCGTTCTCCCACGCCGGCCAGTGCTGGTAGGCATCGCGGGACACCCGGGGGTCGGTGAGCAGCCGCTTGATGAGGGCGTGGTCGGTGATGGACCAGGCGGGAACGCCACCCGGGAGCTCGATCCGGGCGGCAGGCCCGAGGGCGCGCAACGCCTCGGCCTCGCCGTGGATGTCGCGTCCGGCCGGGTCGATCGCGTAGGGGCACACTGCTTCGGTCACGGCTGACTCCTGTAATGACCGTCGGGAATACCTGGACAATGCGGCACCCGCAAGCGTACGGAGAATGCTGTAATCAACCGCTCACGGCGCAATCTATCGCCGTGAACACTAACCTTGAGGTAAGTGGGGACTTAGAGGTCTGTACTTGTGTGCCGCCATTCCTTGCGCAACGCTGGCGACCGAGTAAACGATTTGGACGCACCGCTGGGTTCGAGAGGGATGCATGAGCACCTACGCAGGCAAGAAGGTAGTGATCACCGGCGGCACGATCGGCATGGGTCTGGCGACCGCCAAGGCGGTTGTCGACGGCGGCGGCGAGGTGCTCGTCACCGGGCGTAACGAGAAGAACCTCGCTGCGGCGCAGGCCGAGCTTGGCGATGCCGCCCGCGTAGTGCGTTCCGACACGGCCGTGCTCGCCGACATCGAGCAGCTCGGCAAGGCCGTCGAGAAGGAGTTCGGCCAGATCGACCTGCTGTTCGTCAACGCCGGCTTCGCTCAGCCCGGCCCGTTCGGGCACGTGACGGAGGAGCTGTTCGACGCCACGTTCAACGTCAACGTCAAGGGCGCGTACTTCACCGCGCAGCGCATCGCGCCGCTGGTCAAGGACGGCGGGTCGATCATCTTCACCACGTCGATCGCGAACGGCTCGGGCAACCCCGGCATGGGCCCCTACTCGGCCGCCAAGGCCGCGGTCCGCGCCTTCACCAAGGTCATCGCGGCGGAGCTGCTGCCGCGCAACATCCGGGTCAACGCGGTGAGCCCCGGGTTCATCCACACCCCGACGGCCGGCATTACCGGCGCGTCGCCGGAGCTGCTGGCGACCTTCGAGAAGCTTGGCGACCAGCTCACCCCGATGCGCCGGCACGGCTCGTCGGAGGAGGTCGCCCGGGCGGTGCTGTTCCTCGCGTTCGACGCCACGTTCACCACGGGTGAGGAGCTCAACGTCGACGGCGGTCTCGGCCAGCGCATCACCCGTCCCCAGGGGTAGTCCACTGCCGCATTGCGACGGCGCCGCGAACAACAGTGTTGTTCGCGACGCCGTCGCTTTTCGCGTCGTCGTTTTCGCGCCATTATTCCGGCCGTCGATCATCGCCCGGTAATCGCGCCGCGAATGCGCTCCAGCGGCCGCCCGATTACCCGTTCATGACCGTCTTCGCGGGCAGCTCTGCCAGTATTCCCAGCGGTCGCTCCGGACGCGTCACCGCGCGTCGATGGACAAGGGAGAACACTGATGACCACCACCCAGAACGACGTCACGCCCACGCAGCCTGACGTCACGGCCGTGATCGAGGCCGTCCGGCAGATCGTCCCGCGGCTTCGCGACAACGCCCTGGAGGCGGAGGACCGCCGCTGGCTGCCCGACGAGAACCTGAGCCTGCTCGAGGACGCCGGAGTCCTGCGGATGGCCACCCCGGCATACCTGGGCGGCCTGGGCTTCTCCGTTGCCGACCAGGCCGCCGTGCTCGCCGAGATCGCCCGGGGTTGCGTGTCCACCAGCTGGATCGCGAGCGTCTGGACCTCCACCGCCTGGATGGTCACGCTCTTCCCGGAGGAGATCCAGAAGGAGGTCTTCACCAACCACTCGGTCCGCATCTCCGGCGGCTTCACGCCGTCCGGCGTGCTCACCCCGACCGACGGCGGCTACGTGCTCAACGGCGCCTGGAAGTTCAACTCCGGCTGCCGCGGCGCCCACTGGAACGTCGCGACCTCGGTCATCGAGCGTCCCGACGGTTCCTACGAAGAGGCCATCGCGATCGTGCCGATGTCGCAGTTCAGCATCGCCGACGACTGGAACGTCTCCGCGGTCGCGGGCACCGGCAGCTGCACCTCCAAGGCGGAGAACGTGTTCGTGCCTGAGCACCGGGTCGTGCCCGGCGACGCGGAGGCGTTCGAGGCCGCGTTCGCCGAGCTGCCCCCGGACTGGCAGCCGAGCGGCCGCGAGTACGGCCTGTACAGCTACATCATCGCGCAGGGCACCGCGACCCTCATCGGCGCCGGCCGCGGCGCTCTCGACGTGTTCCTGCAGCGCCTGCCTGGCCGCGGCATCACGTACACGCCGTGGACCGACCAGTCGCAGCACCCGCTCACCCACATCCAGGTCGCGACCGCCGAGGCCAAGATCAGCGCGGCCGAGGCGCTCATGGGTCGTGTCTACGACACGCTCCAGCGCCGCGCGGACGCGGGCGAGCTGCCGACGCTGCAGGAGAAGGCGGCAACCCGCAGTCACTCGGCCTATGCGGTACAGCTGGTCAAGGAGGCCGTCGACATCCTCTTCAACGCCAGCGGCGCCACCGCGATCCAGCGCAACGTGCACATCCAGCGCTTCCACCGCGACCTGCAGGGTCTCGCCCTGCACGGCATGATCCTGCTCTCCTCCAGCCTCGAGGTGCAGGGCCGCGTCCTGCTCGGGCTGGACCCACAGACCCCTCTCTTGTAACGCATCAGTCCCGTGCAACAGGCACGGGACCTGACCGATCGGGGACCCCTTTGACCAACGACCGTGTCGTGCCCGGCGCCAGCAGCGCCGGGCACCTCACACGCCGCTCCCTCGTTCGGACGGCAGGGCTGTCCGCCCTCGCGCTGTCCGCCGGTGGGTTAGGCATCCTCACCTCGCCGGCCGCGGCGGCGCCGTTACCGGCCGACCCGGGCAGCGGCGACACCAACGCGGTGCTTCCGGGCCGCGACGTCATCGTGGTGGGCGCAGGCTACGCCGGCGTCGTGGCCGCCCGCGAACTGCGGGCACGCGGCTTCCGTCCGGTGATTCTGGAGGCGCGCAACCGCATCGGCGGTCGCACCTGGACCAGCACATTCCAGGGCCAGCAAGTCGAGCTCGGCGCGCAGTGGATCGGGCCGGCCCAGCCGCTCGTCAACGCCGAACTGCAGCGCTACGGCGTCGGCACGCTCACCGGCACCCCGCCGACGCGGCTGCTCATGCCCGGCCTGAACGGGCCGCAGCAGGTCGGCTTCGAGGCGGCCGACACCCGCTACGGCGCCCTGATGGAGAGGCTGTTCGAGGGATCGAGGGATCTCTTCCCGCAGCCGACGAACCCGCTGTTGCGCAGCGACCTCGTCAGCGCCATGGATTCCGTGTCGCTGCGGGCCCGGCTGGACCAGCTCGGCCTGTCCCCCGAAGACCGGCTGTGGCTCAGCGGTACCACCGCGGGCTACTCGGGCGGTGACAGCAACATCGGCGCGTACACGGCACTCGCGCAGTGGTGGGCCCTCGCCGGCTACAACCTGGCCGGCTACGACGCGGCGATGTCCAAGCGGATCGCCCCCGGCATGACCGGCCTGCTGCAGCGCATCCTCACCGACGCGAATGCCGAGCTGCACCTCAACTCGCCGGTCGCCGAGATCACTGACACCCCGGCCGGGGTGTTCGTCACCACCACGACGGGCTTCACCTACTACGCGGTCGCGGCGGTCATCGCCGTGCCGGTGAACGTTTGGAAGACGATCCGCTTCTACCCGGGCCTGTCGGCGGTGCGCGCCCAGGCCACCACCCAGGGCGTCGGCGTGCCCAACAGCAGCAAGATCTGGATGAAGGTGACCGGCTTGCCGGACCGGGTGGTCGCGCGCGGCACGGAGGGCGACCCGTTCACGACGCTGCTGTCGCAGGGGGACGTCTCCGGCGGGCAGATCATGGTCGGCTTCAACAGCCTGCCCCGGGTCGACGGCGACAGCATCCCGGCCGTCCAGGCCGCGCTGCGGCACTTCCTGCCGGAGGCGTCGGTAACCGCGGTGCTGGCCCAGGACTGGGGCCGTGACCCATACTCCCTCGGCAGCTGGGCCCTGCGGCGTCCGGGCCAGCTGTCCACGCAGCTGCCGGCGATCCAGGCCCCCCAGGGGCGGCTGGCGTTCGCGACGGGCGACATCGCATCCGGTTGGGTCGGGTTCGTCGAGGGCGCGATCGAGTCCGGCTTGCGTGCCGCCGGACAGGTGGCCGCGATGGCCGGCAGCCCCTACGCCGTCGCCTGACACCTCGGCATCCTCCAGCTGTTCTGTTCTGTTCTGATGTCCTGTCCGGCTGCCCTTCACCCGGGCGGCCGGACCTCAGCGAGTGATACGTACCCCCGGTGCCGCGGGCTTCGCGGCACCGGGGCGGAACTTGCCGCCGTAGAAGATCAGACCCTCGCCGGCCGGACCGGTGAGGCTGCTGAGCACCGAGCCGATGAAGATCGAATGGTCGCCGGAGTCATGGGCTTCGATGATCTCGCATTCCAGCCAGGCCAGGGCGCCGGCCAGCAGGGGCGCGCCGGAGAGCGGGCCCGGATACCAGTCGACGGCGGCGAATTGGGACGGGCCGAGCGGGCGGGACTTGTCGGCGAAGTAACGTGCAAGGGCCTCCTGATCGGCGGCCATGATGGACATCGCGAAGCGCCGCTCGGCGCTGATGGAGCGATGCATGACGGCACTGTGGGCGACGCAGCACAGCACGAGCGACGGCTCCAGCGACACCGAGCTGAAAGCGTTGGCGGTCATACCGTGAATGTGCTCCCCGCCAACCGTGAGCAACATGACACCGGTGGCGAACCTCGACATCACGTCGCGCAAGCTGGCAGGGGTTGCCTGCTGCTGATCGGACACGGACAAACCCCCGTCTGATCAATGCACGAACTTGCTGGAAGCCTATTCGACAAATGGGCATCGGCCGGTCATCGGGCGGCAATCGCGGGGCGCCCCACCTGCGCTTACCGGTGCGATACCGCGCACTGCCGGCCGGCCGACGCACCGGCGGTACCGTCCCTGACAAAACATGCGGACTGGAGGGTCACATGCCTGCGACAACGCACGAAACCGAGCTCGCCGAGCCGCAGATGGCCGGCCTGCTGGCGTTTCTGGGAATCGACGTCGAATTCGTCCGGGCCGAGCGCAACACACTGTATTTCACCGACGCGGCCGGGGTGACGACGCCGGTGCTGGACTACGCCGGCGGCTACGGCGCGCTGGTCCTGGGCCACAACCATCCGGAGATCGTCGGCGCAGCCCGCGAGTTCCTCGACGCGGGCCGTCCGGTGCTCGCCCAGGCGTCGCGGCAGTCCGACACCTCGGCCGTCGCGAGCGCGCTGAACCGCATCCTCAACCGCGAGTTCGGTACCGGCGAACCGTACTTCGCGATCTTCGCCAACAGCGGTGCCGAGGGCATCGAGGTGGCGATGAAGCACGCCGAGTTCGACCGGGTGCTGCGGGTGCAGGCGCTGTCGGGGGAGATCTCGGCGCACCTGGACGCGGCGGGCGAGCTCGTCGACCAGGCGCTGCGCGACAAGGTCCTGGCGGAGCTGGCCGAGCAGGCGAGCCGGCCGCCGGTGTTCCTGGCGTTGCGGGGTTCGTTCCACGGCAAGCTCGCCGGATCGGTACAGCTGTCGCACAACCCGTCGTTCCGGTTGCCCTTCTCGGGCATGGCGGCGCAGGCCCGGTTCGTCGACCTGGGCGTTGCCGGGGCGGTGACCGACGCGCTCGCGGAGGTCGCGGCGAGCGTGTCCGATGTGGTCGTGGAGGGAGACGAGCTGCGGGTGATTCGCCGCCCGTTCCCGGCGGTCACCGCGTTCGTGCTGGAGGTGATCCAGGGCGAGGGTGGCATCCACGAGGTGCCCGCCGAGATCGCGGCGGAGTTGCGCCGGGCGTGCGACGCCGCGGACTGCCCGATCGTGATCGACGAGATCCAGTCCGGCATGGGCCGCACCGGTGCGTTCTTCGCCGCCTCGCACGTCGGGCTGCGGCCGGACTACGTCGTGCTGGCCAAGGGCCTCGGCGGCGGGCTGGCCAAAACGGCGGTCACGCTGATCCGGCAGGGCTTCTACCGGCCGGACTTCGAGCTTGTGCACAGTTCGACGTTCGCCCGCGACGGGCTGTCCACGGCGATCGCGCTGCGGACGCTGTCGGTGCTGGAGCGCGACGAGGGCGAGGTGTACCGCCTGGCGCGGCACTGGGGTGAGCGGCTCACCGCGCTGTTCGAGGAGCTGCGCACGGAGTTTCCGGACGTGGTCGTTGATGTGCGGGGCCGCGGGCTGATGCTCGGGCTGGAGTTCGCCGACCAGTCCGGCTCGGCCGTGGACGGGCTGCGCGATCTGGCCACGAGCGGCATGCTCGGCTACGTGATCGCCGGGCATCTCTTCCGGGCGCACCGCATCCGCACGTTCCCGACAGCGAGCGCGGTGAATACGCTTCGGTTCGAGCCTTCCGTATATCTCTCGGATGCCGAGGTCGACCACCTTGCTCAGGCACTACGCGGCGTTTGCCAGATTCTGCGCGATCAGGACATCGCCCGTCTCGTTACAATGTGACCGATTCGGCACGTTGCACTCGCATGCGCCACATGGCACCGTATGAACTGGCTCCATTCCGGACATCTGGCGACCGGCCGCCCGACCCGGCGGCCGGACCGATGACCGGAGTTCCGCCGCGCGCCGCGCGGCGGAGGTCAGGACGGGGACAGCAAGGGTGGGTGCATGAGTGTGCGAGCCAGGCCGGCGTTCTGCGGCCTCGACGCGGCGATGGAGATCATCAGCGGCAAGTGGAAGGTTCTGATCCTCTGGGCGCTGCGCAACGAGACGCAGCGCTTCGGGGCGCTGAAGCGGCAAGTGCCGGGGGTCAGCGAGAAGGTGCTGACCCGGCAGCTGCGCGAGTTGGAGGCCGATGGCATCGTGCTGCGGGAGGTCCGCAACGACGACGCCAGCCTCCGGGTCGAATACTCGCTGACCGATCGTGGCGTCGCCCTCAACGAGGCTCTCGAATCGCTCGGCGCGTGGGGCCGCAAGTATCTGGCGCCCACCCGCCGCTAACTCAGCCCGCCGCGCTCGACGGCGCCCCGTGGGTGAGCATTCGGGGCGGGTGCATCGACAGCAGCGAACGCAGGTACTGCCGCCGGTCGTCGGGACGCGAGTCCAGGTTGACGTGCAGCAGCTGGCGCAGCCAGCCCAGCGCCGTGCGCGGCTCGGCGGTCCCGCCAGCGGTCTCCAGCAGCCGGTCGACGGCGGCGTCGGACAGCGGCTCCAAGGTCAGCGTGGTGATGTGCCGCTTGCCGCCGCCCCAGTCCGGGCGCAGCTCGAACAGACTCGGGTGCGCGGTCGCCACGACCAGCAGCGGCGCGTCCGCGAAGTCCGCCAGCCGGCTGATGAGGTTGAGCACCGGCTCGCTCGCGCGGTGCAGGTCGTCGACGAGCAGCACGAGCGTCCGCTGCAGGGTCACGGGTCCGAGCAACCTCCACCAGGCCTCGAGCTCGACGGCGTCGTCGGTCAGGTGAGCCCGGTCGGCGTCCGGGTCGATGTACGCGGTCAGGCAGGCCAGCAGCCACTCCACCCGCGCCTCGTCGGTGACCAGGTCGCGTATCGTGCGCTCCAGCTTCTCCAGCCGCACGGCCACGGTGTCCGACGGCTGCACCTGGCACAGCGCGAGCACCAGCTCGCGGCACATGTCGAACACGTCACCGGACGCCGAGCGCCCGGCCCCCACGTTGAACCG
Organism: Dactylosporangium sp. NPDC051485; assembly: GCF_040682015.1. Lineage (NCBI taxonomy): Bacteria > Bacillati > Actinomycetota > Actinomycetes > Micromonosporales > Micromonosporaceae > Dactylosporangium > Dactylosporangium sp. NPDC051485. Next base: position 36,204 of record NZ_JBFAZW010000030.1, on the reverse strand, counting down.
TGCGGTGTAGGCCCGCGCGCCGATCGACTGGCCGAACTCGGTGAGGAGCCGCGTCTTGCCGATGCCGGCGTCGCCGACGATGGTCACCAGGTGCGAGGTGACCTGGTGCCGGGCCCGCTCCATCAGGTCGGACAGCAGCGACAGCTCGAACTCCCGCTCGACCATGGGCATGGCGTCGGCCTCGGCGTCGCGGCGTACCCCACGGGCGACCCACTCGCCAGGCTCGACGGCTTGGTCGCAGACGAAGACAGCCTCGGTCGCCTGGCGGGTGCGGTCGCAGAGGCGGATCTCGCCGGCGGCGGCGTGCGCGAGCAGCGCGTGGCAGCGGTCTACCACCTGCCCCGTGACGGCCACCGGCGCGCTTCGTTCGCCCGGGCTGTACCGCATCAGCGCGGCCCCGGTGACGACGGCGGCCCGGAAGGCGATGTCGGCGCCGGCCGGCGCCGGGAACACACGCAACCCATCACGCACGGCGAGGGCGGAGAGGACCGCGCGCCGCTCGGCGCAGTCGCCCTCGGGCACGGGGAACGTGGCCATCGACACCAGGCCGATGGTCGCGGCGACCTTTCCGCCGAACTGCTCGATGCTGTCGCGCGTCCACAGGGCCAGCCGCTCCAGATCGCCATCGACGTCGTCTCCAGACGCGCCGGCGCCGACCTCGCTGCGCACGAGCAGCACGCTGACGTCCTCCCGGCTGCCGCCCTCCGGCGGCGCGAGTGGCGCGAGCGGCAAGGACGGCACAGGCGGGGCGGACGGCCCAGATTGCGCGGGCGGCACAGACGGGGCCGACGGGGCCGGCGCGGTGTGCTCTCGGACCGCGGCCGGGGCAGCCGGGGCGCCCGGAATGGCTGTAGCGGTAGAACGCGCGGCCAGTTCGAGCGCCGGGTCCTGGGCGAGGATCTGCAGCTGTAGCAGCTGCAGCTCGCGGCCGGGCTCCAGGCCCAGCTCCTCGACCAGCGCGGCGCGGGTGCGGCTGTACACGTTGAGCGCGTCGACCTGGCGCCCGCTGCGATACAGCGCGAGCATCAGCTGCCGGCACGAGCGCTCCCGTAGCGCGGAGGCGTGTTCCACGACCGCCTCCAGCTCGCCGAGCATGGCCTGGTGCCGGCCGCAGGCCAGTTGCGCGTCGAAGTAGTCCTCCATCGCGTCGAGCCGTGAGTTCTCGGCAGCGGCCAGCTCGGGCCAAACGATGTCGGCCTCGACGAGATCGGCGAGGATCGGGCCGCGCCACAGTGCCAGGGCGTCACGCAGCACGTCGGCGGCCACCTCCGGCTCGCCCGCGGCCAGCCGTTCGCGGCCCCGCTCGACCATGCCCTGGAAGCGGAACAGGTCGACGTCGTGGACCGGCACGACAAGCCGGTAGCCGGGCGGCTGGGTGAGCAGCGAGACCGAGCCATCGGCGGCGGTGAGCACGCGCCGCAGCCCCCAGACGGCGTTCTGGAGGATCTTGCGCGCCGATGGTGGTGCGTCGTCGACGGGCCACAGGGCGTTCAACAGCTGGCTGGCCGCGGCGACCCGGTTGGCCCGCAGCAGGAGGTAGCCGAGCGTGGCGCGCTGCTTGGTGCCGCCCAGCGCCAACGATTCGCCGCCCTCCACGACCTCCAGCGGTCCTAGGACACCAAATTGCATAGCTCCCCCGCGGCTTATTCGCAATGAGGCTCGATCATATTTACAGACACCAATATATAAGCTTCGTTCCAACCTAACGATTAATCTGGAGTGAGACACCTCACAGAATTCGCGTGCACCTAGCGCAACCGCTCGGGATTAACCGCACGTGATGCGGACGTAACAAATCCTTAACAAAGGACAGCGGCCCGGCAATTGATCACATCGCCACTTGTGCACACGAAGCCGACCATACCGCGGCATGGTACCCAGAAGTAAGTACGGACTCTGAGGTAACTAGGTCTCGGCGCCGGTAATCCCGCGTTCACCGGCCCACTGTGCGGATGGTTACCGCACCGTTACCGCGTTTCGTCGGTGTCGTGGAACGCTTCTAAAGCGAGCGCCCGCCATCATCTGACCATTGAGCCACAGGAGCAGCCCGCCATGGACAGCATCGCGAACTCCGTGATTCCCGACGACCCCGACCTGCAGAACGACCTATTCGTTCGAATCTTCAATTCAGGCGACGGCGCGCTGTACGACTCGATGTACACGGCCGACGCAATCTCGAACATTTCCGGTGCCCCGCTGTCCGGCGAGGCGCGCACAAAGTTCTTCGTCGACTTCCTGTCCACCGGGCCGAAGATCCAGTCGAAGGTGTCGCAAACATACACCACGGGCGACACGTCGCTCTTGATCGTCGACTACCACCTCGAGATCCCCAACCCCGACGGCACCGTCACCCCGGTGCACGGCACCTGCACCGACGTGCTGATCCGCAACACCGACGGCGACTGGCGGCTGGCCATCGACCGCCCGGTGCCCGAAGAGCACGCCTGAGCAAGCGGGCCAGCCCCGGATGCCGTGCCCACGAGCCGGCTCCGGGGCGGCCGGTTCCACCGTGCCGGTGTGAAGAAGGAGACCCGAAAACATGAGCAATGCCAGCCCCGAGACGGCGCGCACGCTGCCCGAGGCGCTGCGGCTGCGCGGCGAGCACCAGCCCGACCAGGTCGCCTACGTCTTCCTGCGCGACGGCGAGGTGCCGGACGAGACCATGACCTACGGGGAACTCGCCGGCGCGGCCGGCACGCGGGCCGAGCTGCTGGCCGCAGCCGGGCTCGCCGGGCGCAGCGCGGTGCTGCTGTACCCGTCCGGCCTGGAGTTCGTGCGCACCCTGCTCGGCTGCATGGCCGGCGGCGTGGCCGGCGCGCCGGTCCAGGTGCCCCGCCGCCGCAACGGGCTGGTCCGGCTACGGCGCATCGCCGACAACGCCGGCACCACCACGGTGCTCACCACCACCGCCGTCAAGGCCGGCCTGGAGCGCAGCTTCGGCGACAGCCCCGAGCTGTCCGGCCTGACCCTGCTCGCCACCGACGGCCTCACCACCGACGGCGACAGCGCGCGCCGGATAGGCGCACCGGACCAGGACGCGATCGCGCTGCTGCAGTACACGTCCGGCTCCACCGGTGACCCCAAGGGCGTCGTGGTGTCGCACCGCAACTTCATGCACAACGCCCGCGAGACCGACGAGCTGTGGCCCTGCCAGCCCGGCGGCACCATCGTCAACTGGCTGCCGCTGTTCCACGACATGGGCATGCTCTTCGGCGTCGTCATGCCGCTGTGGGCCGGCATCCCGTCGTACCTCATGGCGCCCGAGTCGTTCATCCGCCGCCCGGCCCGCTGGCTGGAGGCGATCGCCCGCTTCGGCGGCACCCACGCCGCAGCGCCGAGCTTCGCCTACGAGCTGTGCGTCCGCGCCGCCGCCGAGGGCCAGACCGACGACGTCGGCGACCTGTCCCGGTGGCGGGTCGCGGCCAACGGCGCCGAGCCGGTGCGCTGGCAGACCGTCACCACGTTCATCCGGGCCTTCGCCCGCAACGGCTTCTCCCCCAAGGCGATGTGCCCCGGCTACGGCCTGGCCGAGAACACCCTCAAGGTCACCGGCACCAGCCAGCACACCTCCCCCGGCGCGCTGTGGGTCAACCCGGCCGCGCTCAGCGACGGCGTGGTCGAGCCCGTGCACGGCCCGGAGTCTGTGCCCGCGGTCAGCTGCGGCTCCACCGTGCCGGGCACCACCGTGCGGATCGTCCAGCCGGAGACCCTGACGGAGCTCCCGCCCGGGCGGGTCGGCGAGATCTGGGTCGCCGGGCCCTGCGTCGCCGGCGGCTATCTGGGCCGGCCGGAGCTGTCCGAAGAGGTGTTCCGCGCCCGGATCCGCGGCGGCGACGGCACGCCACACCTGCGCACCGGGGACCTCGGGTTCCTGCACGAGGACGAGCTCTACGTCACCGGGCGCCTCAAGGACCTCATCATCCGCAAGGGACGCAACTACTACCCGCAGGACATCGAGGAGTCCACCGAGCAGGCGGTCGCCGGGCTGCACCCGAACTGCGCGGCGGCGTTCTCGGTCGACGACGGCACCTCCGAACGGCTCATCATCCTCGTCGAGGTCGACGGGCGCGTCATCAAGAACATCGGCCCGGCCACCGCGCGCGACCTCGTCCATGCCGCTGTGTGGGAGCGGCACCGGCTGTACGTCGACGAGATCCTGCTGCTGCGCCGCGGGGCGCTGTCGAAGACCTCCAGCGGCAAGGTCCAGCGCCGCGCGTGCCGGCAGCGGTACGAGGAGGGCACGCTGGACTCCCTGCCGATCGAGGAGTCTCAATGAACTCCGCCGGGTCGGCGATCCTCGGCGTCGGCGCGTACCGCCCGGGCCGGGAGGTCGGCAACGACGAGATCTGCCAGCACATCGACTCCTCCGACGAGTGGATCCGCAAGCGATCCGGAATCGTGATGCGGCGCTTCGCCGCGCCCGGCGAGACGGTCATCACCATGGCCGTCGAGGCCGCCCGCAAGGCGATCGCGCAGTCCGGCACCGATCCGCGGTCCGTGAACATGGTGCTGCTCGCCTCGATGTCGTTCCTGGAGCAGTCGCCGGCCGCGGCACCGCGCGTCGCCGAGCTCATCGGCGCCCGGGATGCGGCCGGGCTGGACATCCACGCCGCCTGCGCCGGGTTCACCTACGCCCTCGCCATCGCCGACGCGGCGGTGCGCGCGGGCCAAGCCGACCGGGTCGTGGTCGTGGGCTCGGAGCGGATGAGCGACATCGTCGACCCCGCCGACCGCGGTACCGCGTTCCTGTTCGGTGATGGCGCCGGCGCGGTCGTCGTCGGGGCCGCGGACACCCCGGGAATCGGGCCGGTCGTCTGGGGTTCCGACGGCACTCGGCACGAGTTCATCGCCCACGACGGGCCCTGGCCCGGGCAGCACTACCTGCGCATGGCCGGGCCGGAGGTGTTCCGCTGGGCGACCCAGCTGGTACCGGAGCTGGCCGGTCGCGCGCTCGAGGCCGCCGGGGTCACGGTGCAGGAGCTGGCCGCGTTCATCCCGCACCAGGCGAACCTGCGCATCGTTGACGCCGCCGCCCGGGCGCTCGGCCTGGGCCCGCACACCGTGGTGGCCCGTGACATCGTGCACGCCGGCAACACCTCGGCGGCGTCGATCCCGATGGCCATGGACGAGCTGCGCTCCCGCGGCGCGGTCGGCAGCGGCGACCGGGCGCTGCTGGTCGGCTTCGGCGCCGGCCTCACGTACGCCGCGCAGGTGGTGACGCTGCCGTGAGCACCGCGGAACGCCTCCAGGAGCTGGTCCGCCGACGCGAGGCCGCCCAGCGGCCGTTCGACCCGCGGGCTGTGCAGCGCCAGCGCGACAAGGGCAAAATGACCGCCCGCGAGCGCATCGAGGGACTGCTGGACCCGGGCAGCTTCGTCGAGCTCGACGCGCTGGCCCGGCACCGCTGCCACAACTTCGGCATGGAGGAAGAGCGCCCGTACGGCGACGGCGTCATCACCGGACATGGCACGATCGACGGCCGGCCCGTGTGCGTGTTCGCCCAGGACTTCACGGTCTTCGGCGGCAGCCTCGGCGAGGTGTACGGCGAGAAGATCATCAAGGTGCTGGAGTTCGCCATCCGCAACGGCACCCCCGTCATCGGCATCAACGACTCCGGCGGCGCCCGCATCCAGGAGGGCGTGGTCTCCCTGGCCTACTACGCCGAGCTCATCAAGCGGCAGGTCGAGGCGTCCGGGGTGATCCCGCAGATCTCGCTCATGACCGGCCCGTGCGCCGGCGGCGCGGTCTACGCCCCGGCGATCACCGACGCCGTGGTCATGGTGGACGGCCTGTCCCACATGTTCGTCACCGGGCCGGAGGTGCTGCGCACCGTCACCGGCGAGAAGGTCGACCACGAGACCCTTGGCGGCGCCCGCAGCCACAACACCGTCTCCGGCAACGCCCACCACCTGGCCGCCGACGAGAAGGAAGCGTTCGAGTACGTACGACAACTGCTGAGCTACCTGCCCTCGAACAACATGGCCGACCCGCCGGTGTTCGCGGCTCCCGCCGAATCCGGCCGGACAGCGACCGACGCCGCGCTCGACGCGCTCATCCCCGACGACCGCAACCGCCCGTACGACATGCATCAGGTCATCGCGGCGGTGCTCGACGACGGCGAACTGCTGCCGGTGCAGCCGCTGTTCGCCCGCAACATCATCTGCGGCTTCGGCCGGGTCGACGGGCACAGCGTCGGCGTCGTGGCCAACCAGCCGACGCACCTGGCCGGTGCGCTCGACATCGACGCGAGCGAGAAGGCCGCCCGGTTCATCCGGCTCTGCGACGCCTTCCACGTGCCGGTGCTCACGTTCGTCGACGTGCCGGGCTTCCTGCCCAGCCGCGAGCAGGAGCAGGCCGGCATCATCCGGCGCGGCGCGAAGCTCATCTACGCCTACGCCGAGGCGACGGTACCGATGGTGACCGTGGTGACCCGCAAGGCGTACGGCGGCGGGTACGGCGTCATGGGCAGCAAGCACCTCGGCACCGACGTCAACCTGGCCTGGCCGACAGCCGAGATCGCGGTGATGGGCGGCGAGGGCGCGGTGAGCGTGCTGTACCGGCGGGCGCTGCGGGACGCCGAAGACCCGGCGGCGGAGCGGGCCCGGCTGCGTGAGGAGTACGACCGCACCCTGTGCAACCCGTACGTGGCCGCGGAGCGCGGCTATGTCGACGCCGTCATCCTGCCCAGCGAGACCCGGTCCCAGGTCGCCGTGGCGCTGCGGGCCCTGCGCGACAAGCGGGTCAGCCGGCTGCCGCGCAAGCACGGGAACATCCCGCTGTGAGCGCGGCGACGACAGGCACACCGGCCCCGCGGGACGACGAGGTGGCCGCCGTGCTGGCGGTGTTGCAGGCCGTGGCCGCCGTGGCCGCCGCGCAGGAGCGGCCGGCGCCGGCCCCGTCGCGGCGGATGCCGGCGCTGCGCGGGCCGCTGCCGGCGGTACGCGACGCGCGGGCCTGGCGGCACAGCGGCTGGCGGTGACGGTGAACGCAACGGAGGAGAGGCTGTGCGCAAGGTACTGATCGCCAATCGCGGCGAGATCGCCGTCCGGATCGCCCGGGCCTGTCACGACGCCGGCCTCGCCGCGGTGGCCGTGTACGCCGACCCCGACCGCGACGGGCCGCACGTCGCCGCGGCCGACGAGGCGTACGCGCTGCCCGGCGACACCCCGGCCGCCACCTACCTCGACGCCGAACGGCTGCTGGCCGTGGCCGCCACGGCGGGCGCCGACGCGGTGCACCCCGGCTACGGGTTTCTTTCCGAGAATGCCGCCTTCGCGCAGGCGGTCATCGACGCCGGCCTGACCTGGATCGGCCCGCCGCCGGCCGCGATCCGGGCGCTAGGCGACAAGGTTTCGGCCCGCGCCATCGCCCGGCGGGTCGGCGCGCCCCTCGCGCCCGGCACCATCGAGCCGGTCGCCGGCCCCGATGAGGTGGTCGCGTTCGCCCGCGAGTACGGCCTGCCGATCGCGATCAAGGCGGTCCACGGCGGCGGCGGGCGCGGCCTCAAGGTCGCCCGCACCCTGGAGGAGATCCCGGAGCTGCACGCGTCCGCGGTCCGCGAGGCAACGGTCGCGTTCGGCCGCGGCGAATGCTTCGTGGAGCGGTACCTGGAACGGCCGAGGCACGTCGAAACCCAGTGCCTGGCCGACCGGCACGGCACCGTCGTCGTGGTGTCCACAAGGGACTGCACGCTGCAGCGGCGCCACCAGAAGCTCGTCGAGGAGGCCCCGGCCCCGTTCCTGACCGCGACCCAGGACGCCGAACTGCGCCGCGCCTCCAAGGCGATCCTGGCCGAGGCCGGCTATGTCGGTGCCGGCACCTGCGAGTTCCTGGTCGCCGCCGACGGCACGATCTCGTTCCTGGAGGTCAACACCCGGCTGCAGGTCGAGCACCCGGTCAGCGAGGAGGTCACCGGCATCGACCTGGTCCGTGAGATGTTCCGCCTCGCCGACGGCGAGCCGCTCGGCTACGCAGATCCCCCGGTCCGCGGCCACGCCATCGAGTTCCGCGTCAACGGCGAGGACCCGGGCCGCAGCTTCCTGCCCGCCCCGGGTACCGTCGTGCGCTTCGACCTGCCGTCCGGTCCCGGCGTGCGGGTCGACGCCGGGGTGCGCGCTGGCACCATCGTCGGCCCCAGCTGGGACTCGCTGCTGGCCAAGCTCATCGTCACCGGCGCCACCCGCGAGCAGGCGCTGCAGCGTGCCCGCCGCGCACTGGCGGAGTTCACGGTCGAGGGCATCGCGACGGTACTGCCGTTCCACCGCACGGTCGTCACGGAGCCCGACTTCACGGCGGCCCCGCTGCGGGTACACACCGGCTGGATCGAGCAGGACTTCGACAACCGCATCGCACCGTATGCCAGTCCCGAGGACGCCGCGCCCGCCGGCCAGGAGCCCACGGCCGAGCGCCGGACTGTCGTGGTCGAGGTCGACGGCCGCCGGGTGAGCGTGTCCCTGCCTACCGAACTGTTCTCCGCCCCCGACTCGGCACCGGCCCGCCCCCGGCGACGCGCGTTCACCGCGGCGTCGTCGGCTGCCACGGGTACCACCCTGACCGCACCCATGCAGGCCACCGTGGTCCGGGTCGAGGTCAGCGAGGGCGACCAGGTCGAGGAGGGCTCCCTGATCGCGGTGCTGGAGGCCATGAAGATGGAGCAGCCGGTGACCGCACACCGCGCGGGAACGGTGAAGGACCTCCGGGTAACCCCCGGCACCACGATCCGCCAGGGCGCCCCGGTGTGCGAAATCGCCGGCTGAGCCGCGCGGTCATGCGTCGCACCGGCCAACCGCCCGGCACGGTGGCCGTACGGCGAAGCCGGCGTCGAACAACAGACAGCGCCCGCCGCTCAGGCGAAGGTCTCGCGGATGGCGTCGTCCAGCGGGCGGCCGGTGGGCGGGTCGACGTACAGGTCGGCGGTCAGCAGCGCGGCCAGGTGGCGCAGGTTCAGCCCGGACTCCTTGCGGGCCAGCGACTGCGAGACGTCGGCCAGGCGCAGCGTGGCGCCCAGGGCCCCGGCCGACAGGCGGCCCGCGCGGCGGGGGCGGCCGGTGGCGGCGGCGATGCGGGCCATCAGGTCGTGCCAGGCGATGTTCTCGTCGGCGACCGGGATGTCGGCCCCGCTCCCCTGCTCCAGGGCATCGGCGGCGGCCTCGCCCACGCCGCGGGCCGACGTCGCCGCGGTGCCCCCGGGCGGGGCGAGCAGCGGGGAGCGCGAGCGGGCCCAGCGGTCCAGCGCGCCGGCCCAGTTGGGCAGCCGGTCGCCGGCCCGGCCGAACACGAACGGCAGCTCCAGGACGGCGACCGGCAGGTCCGGGCCGGCCGCCGCCCGCGCCTCGGCGGCCTGCTCCAGGCGGCAGCGCACGTAGGTGTGGCGGGACGGGAGGTCCCACTCGGGGTGCTTGCGGTGGAAGTAGGTGTAGTACGACCCCGTGACGACGCCGCGGGTGAGACCCTCGGCGCGGGCGGCGGTGAACAGGCGCACCACCGGCTCGACCATGTCCCGGCGCAACAGCGGGTGGATCGGCTTGCGTAGCGGGCGCTGCTCGTCGGTGCGGGCGGCGTAGACGACGCCGTCGTGGCCGGCCAGCAGCGGGCGCAGCTCGTCCACGGGGGCGGGCCCGAGGTCCAGGGCGTGGTCGGCGCCCGGCCCCTTCGCCCGGGCGGTGGTGGTCACCTCGTGGCCGCGCTCGCGGAGCACGGCCGCGACGTGCGCGCCGATGAGACCGGTACCGCCCACGACAAGAATTCTCACCGGTAGATATTAACCGGCTTGGTTCTGTGGGGTGACGAGGCCGCATTCGTAGGCGATGACGACGAGGCGGACCCGGCACCGGCAACGGCGTCGTCGGCGCCGCCGCGGCGGTGGTGCTCGGGCTGGCCGCAGTCGTCCTCGGCTGGCTCGCGCTGGCCCGCGGCCGCCGCACCGCCTGAGATTTTACATCAAATCGACTTGATGTATCGTCGGGACATGGGTCGGGTTCGGCGTGCGGACGGTGCAGGCCTGCCGGCGTTCCTGCAGGCGGCGGGGCACCCGGTGCGGTGGCGGCTGCTCGGCGAGCTCGCGCGCAGCGACCGGCAGGTGCATGAGCTCACCGCGCTGCTGGGCGAGCAGCAGAGCCTGGTGTCGTACCACCTGGGTCTGCTGCGCAAGGCCGACCTCGTGCGCACCCGGCGCAGCGCCGCCGACGGCCGGGACATCTACTACCGCCTCGACCTCACCCGCTGCGGGCACCTGCTGGCCGCCGCCGGCGCCGCGCTGCACCCGGCCCTGCGCTACACGCCACCGGCAGCACCCGCGCCGACGCCGGCGCGGGTGCTGTTCCTGTGCACGGGCAACAGCTCCCGGTCGCAGATGGCCGAGGCCCTCCTGCGCCGGCGCTCCCACGGCACCGTCGAGGCGTTCAGCGCCGGCAGCAAGCCCAAACCGATCCACCCGGACGCCGTGGCCGTCCTGGCCGGGCGCGGCATCGACCTGAGCGCCGCCCGCCCGAAGCACCTCGACGAGTTCACCGGCGAGCGGTTCGACCGGGTGATCACGCTGTGCGACCGGGTCCGGGAGGTCTGCCCCGAGTTCCCCGGCCGCCCGGCCGCCGCGCACTGGAGCATGCCCGACCCGGCCGCCGACCCCGCCGGGCGCCCGGCATTCGACCGCGCCGCCGACGAGCTCGCCGAGCGGATCGAGTTCCTGCTGCACACCCTCGCCGCCGAAGCCGTCCTGGAGGCGTCATGACCGGCCGCACCGAGACCACCGGCAACGTGCGCCCGCGCGTGGCCGGCGTCGGCGCCGACGGGCGGCAGATCGTGCGCGACGACCCGGCCGGCGCCGCGTGAGCGACGCACCGCGCGCGAGCGTCGACCGGCCGGCGGTGAGCCTGGCCACCGTGCTCAAGGAGTGGGGCCGGATCGGCTGCCTCGGCTTCGGCGGCCCGCCCGCCCACATCGCCCTGCTGCGCAAGCTGTGCGTCGAGGACCGCAAGTGGCTCGACGCGCAGGAGTTCGAGGACGCCATCGCGGCCTGCAACCTGCTGCCCGGCCCCGCCTCGACCCAGCTGGCGATCTTCTGCGCCTGGCGGGTCCGGGGCAGGGCCGGCGCGCTGGCCGGCGGGGCCGCGTTCATCGTGCCGGGGCTGATCGCCATCCTCGGCCTCGCCGTGCTGTTCCTGGGCGACCCGCCGGTCTGGGTGAAGGCCGCCGGGGCCGGCGCCGGGGCGGCCGTGGCCGCGGTCGCCGTGCAGGCCGGGGTGAGCCTGATGCCCGCCGGGTGGCGGCGCGCGCCGCAGCAGAGCAACCGCCGGCGGTGGGTGCTGTACCTGCTGCTGGGGGCCGTGGCGGCGGCCACGATCGGGCCGTGGCTGGTGCTGCTGCTCATCGCCTGCGGCATCGGCGAGGTAATCGCGCAGCGCGTGCCTGCCCCGGCGCGGCGCGGCCCGGCCCGCGGGCTGCCGTTGCTCGCCGCGGCGGGGCTGGGCGGCGGGCTGCTGCTGACGGTCGCGTGGGTGGCGATCAAGGTCGGCGCCCTGTCGTACGGCGGCGGCTTCGTCATCATCCCGCTCATGCGCGCCGACGCCGTCGAGCACTACCACTGGATGACCGGCGAACAGTTCCTCAACGCCGTCGCCCTCGGCCAGATCACCCCCGGCCCGGTCGTGCACACCGTCGCCGTCGTCGGCTACGCGGCGGCCGGCATCGGCGGCGGCCTGCTCGCCTCCGCCGTCGCGTTCAGCCCGTCGTTCGCGTTCGTCCTGCTCGGCGCGCACCGCTTCGACCGGCTGCGCGACAACCGGGTCGTCCGGGCGTTCCTCGACGGCGCCGGCCCGGGCGCGATCGGCGCCATCCTCGGCTCGGCCATCCCGCTCACCCTGACGCTCACGCAGATCTGGCAGTACTGCGTCCTCGCCGGCGCCGCCGTCCTCATGCTGGCCCTGCGCCGCGGCCCGGTCCTGACCCTGCTGAGCGCCGGAGCCGCAGGCGTCGTCATCGTCCTCGCCGGCGGCGCCCTGCCCCACTGACCGCCGCGCCGCCCCACGAGGAGACCCCCGCGGCCCGCCCGCCTACACCGAGCCCCGGCGGCTACGAACGGCGGTCCCGTTGCGCGTCCCCGAGTACCGCGTCGCGCTTGTCGGCTGCCTGGAACGGGGCACCCACATCGCGCGGGCGAACCCGCCACCGCACGCTCCCGTGCCGAACAGGAGCCGGGGCGTCGCGCTTCCCGTCAGCCGATGCCGGCCAGCGGGAGCCGCACCGTCACGCGGGTCGGGCCGCCCGCGGGACTGTGCACGCGCAGGGTGCCGTCGACGGCGTCGAGGCGCTCGGCGATGCCGCGCAGGCCGGTGCCGGCCGACACGTCGGCGCCGCCCCGGCCGTCGTCCTCGACCTCGATGCGCAGGGTCGCGGCGGACACCACGAAAGCGACCGAGGCGCGGGTGGCGGCGCTGTGCTTGACGACGTTGCCGAGGCATTCGGCGACGGCGAAGTACGCTGCCGTCGCCACCGCGGCCGGCAGCGAGGCCGGCGGGGCGCCGGTGACGGTGACCGGCACGGCGAGGTCCAGGGCCAGCGCGCGGACGGCGTCGCCGAGGCCCCGGTCGGCGAGCACGGGCGGGTGGATGCTGTGCATGACGGCCCGCAGGTCGTCCAGGGCGGCGACGGCGGTGGTGCGGGCCTCCTCGACGAGCTTCGCGGCGGCGTCGGGGTCGTGGCGCAGCAGGCCGCCGGCAAGGCCCAGGGTCAGCGACAGGGAGGCCAGCCGGGCCTGGGCGCCGTCGTGCAGGTCCCGCTCGACCCGCTCGAGCTCGGCCGCCTGCCGGTCCACGGCGCCCCGGCGGGAGCGGACCAGGGCGGTGATGCGCTCGCGCCGGTCGAGCCAGAGGTGCCCGGCGAACAGCAGCGACATGCCGAGCATGGTCCAGGCCGGCCAGAAGTAGCCGCCGCCGGTGACCGCGTAGACGGTCAGGTCGGCGGCGGCCAGCACCGCGCAGGCCACGCCGGTCCGGGCGGGCCGGAATGGCAGCCTCATCGGTAGGCGAACGTGCGCAGCAGGGTCTCGGCGGGACCGCGGCCGCGCATCGCGTGGGCGGCCAGGGCGGACACGACCCACACCGCGACCGCGGCCAGGACCGCCGTCCACGTGCCGGTGAGGTGCAGCGCCCACGGGGAGAACAGCGCGACCCAGCAGATCGACTGGAAGAGGTACCCGCTGAGGGAACGCCGGCCGAGCGCCACCACGGGCGCCAGGAAGCGCGGCACGCTCGAGACGAGGCCGAAGAGCGCGACGTAGCCGACGCCGCCGTATTCGCCGGTCACCGCGTGCAGTCGGGCCATGGCCTCGACGGTACCGGGGTCGGCGTGGATCAGGCCCGCGCACATCAGGGCGTAGGGCAGCGCGCCGAGCGTCGACAGGCCGAGCGACCACGCGGCGGCGTGCACCAGCAGGCGGCGGTGGGCGGCCGGGTCCTCCAGCACGCGGCGGCGGCCGGCCCAGATGCCGAGCCAGACGATGACGACGAAGCCGAGCACGGTGGCGGTGTGCAGCGGCCACTCGGTCAGCCGGTCGAGGATCGAGCGGGCGTAGGAGTGGGCGGCCAGGGACGGGTTCGGGCTGTTGACGATCCCGGCGGTGCCGCCGCGCCAGCCGATCGCCCCGGTGACGGCCAGGAACCCGGCGTACGCCGTCTGGTAGCCCCAGAGCCAGAGCACGACGTGGTGAAAGCGGTCGCCGCGCCGGACGAGCAGCAGGGTGGCGACGATGCCGACGATGCCGTAGGCGCCGAGGAAGTCGCCGAAGTACAGCAGCGTGGCGTGCACGGCCCCGAAGGCGATCAGCAGGGCGTTGCGGCGCAGCAGGACCCGGCTGGGGTTGCGCCGGGCCAGCTGGACCAGGCCGTAGCCGAACATGACGGCGAAGACGGGGTAGGCGCGGCTGTCGACGAACGTGGCCATGAGGAAATTGGCGATCCGCTGCGGGCCGTGCGGCGCGGGGTCGAGGCCGGGCTGGCCGGCGAAGGCGAAGTTGGCCGCGTTGGCCAGGGCGATGAACAGCAGCATGGCGCCGCGGGCGAGGTCGGGGGCGAGGGCCCGCTCACTGTTGCGGACCGGCCCGGGGGGCGGCGTTTCGAGGACCGTCGTTGTCATGCCCTCAGCCTGGCCGGGCGCGGGGGCGGCTTCGAGGACACTGCCATCCCACCCGCAGTGGTACTACTACCTCTCTCCCTCGAGGTAGGCGAGCACGGCGAGGACGCGGCGGTTGTCGTCGTCGGAGGTCTGCAGGCCGAGCTTGGCGAAGATGTTGTTGGTGTGCTTGGCCACGGCCTTCTCGGTGATGAACAGCGCGGTGCCGATCGCGGCGTTGGAGCGGCCCTGGGCCATGTGGGCGAGGACCTCGCGCTCCCGCGGGGTGAGCCGGTCCAGCGGCAGCACCCGCTCGCGGCTGTCGAGGAGCCGGGCCACGACGGTCGGGTCGAGCGCGGTGCCGCCGGCCGCGACCCGGCGCACGGCCTCGACGAAGTCGCCGACGTCGGAGACGCGGTCCTTGAGCAGGTAGCCGATGCCGCCCCGGCCGTCGGCGAGCAGTTCGCGGGCGTAGAGGCGCTCGACGTACTGCGACAGCACCAGCACCGGCAGGCCGGGCACCCGCGACCGGGCGGCGAGCGCGGCCCGCAGGCCCTCGTCGGTGTGCGTCGGCGGGAGGCGCACGTCGACCACGGCGACGTCGGGCGGGTCCTCGATGAGCGCGCGCAGCAGGTCGGGGCCGGTGCCGACGGCCGCGACGACGTCGAAGCCGTGCGCCTGCAGCAGCCGGATCAGCCCGTCGCGCAGCAACGCCAGGTCCTCGGCCACCACCACCCGCACCGCGTCACCCTACAGCTCGGTCACCCGCAGCGGCGTCGAGCAGGGCGGTGGCCGCGCGGACCGCGAGGCCGCGCAGCGGCTCGGCCCGCATGACGGCGCGCACGGCCGAGCCGTCGAAGAGCATCGTGAGCTGGGCGGCCAGAAAGTCCGGGTCGGGGGCGCCGAGCGACGTCGCGTGCTGCTGGAAGTACGACTCCAGGAGCTTCTTGAAATGCAGCGCGACGGCGGCGGCGGGGTGCCCAGGGTCGTGCAGCTCGATGGCGGTGTTGACGAACGGGCAGCCGTGGAACGCCGGGGTGCCGGCCTGCTCCTCCAGGCGGGCGAAGACGTGCAGGATGCGCTCGCGCGGCGGCATGTCCGCGGCCGGGTCGGGGAAGTAGCTCGCGACGGCCACCGGGCCGTGCGTGCGCAGGCTCTCCGCGATGACGTCGTCCTTTGTCGCGAAGAGCTGGTACATCGAGCGCTTCGACACGCCGGCGGTCTGGCACAGCCGCTCCACGCCGACGGCGGCCGGGCCCTCGGCGTAGAAGAGGTCGGCGGCCGCCCGCAGCAGGCGCTCGCGGGACGGGGCGATGGAGGTCACAGGAGCAGATTAGCGCGCGGCTCGACAGATGGAAACCGAGCGGTTTACCGTGGTGGAAACCGAACGGTTTCCAAGAGAGGAGCTCCCCATGCAGATCGACGACGCGGTGGTCCTGGTCACGGGCGGCAACCGGGGCCTGGGCAAGGCATTCGTGCTGGAGGCGCTGGCCCGCGGCGCCCGCAAGGTCTACGCGGCGGCCCGCGACCCACGCTCGGTGGACGCGCCCGGCGCCACGCCGCTGGCCCTCGACGTCACGGATCCGGAATCGGTACGGCGAGCCGCCGCCGACGCGGGCGACGTAACCCTGGTGATCAACAACGCCGGCATCAGCGCCCGGGCCAGCATGCTCAACGGCGACCTGGACGACATCCGCCGCGAGTTCGAGACCAACTTCTTCGGCACCGTGAACGTCACCCGCGCGTTCGCCCCGGTGCTCGCGGCCAACGGCGGCGGCCACCTGCTCAACGTGCACTCGGTGCTGTCCTGGATCAGCCAGGGGACCTCGTACAGCGCCACCAAGGCGGCCGTGTGGCAGGCCACCAACGGGTTCCGGCTAGAGCTGGCGCCGCAGGGCACCGGGGTGACCGGGCTGCATGTGGGGTACATCGACACCGACATGACCGCCGGCCTCGAGGGGCCGAAGGTCTCCGCCGCGGACGTCGCCCGCCAGGCCCTCGACGGCGTGGAAACGGGCGCCTTCGAGGTGCTCGCCGACGAGGTCACCCGCACCGTGAAGCGCGGCCTGTCCGCCGACCCCGCCGCGCTGTACCCGCAGTTGGTGTAGCGACCGGCTCCGGACCTCCCGGGGAGGCTCGCTTCGATAGGTTGATCCGCGTGGACAACGTAACGATCGTGACCGGTGGCAGCAGGGGGATCGGCGCCGCGACGTGCCTGCGGCTGGCGCGCGACGGCCATCGGGTGGTGGTCGGCTACCGCAGCGCCGCCGACGCCGCCCACCAGGTTGTCGACGCCGTCGCCGCGGCCGGCGGCCAGGCCGTCGCCGTGCGGGCCGACACCGCCGTGGAGGACGACGTGGTCGCCCTGTTCGCCACCGCCGCCGACCGGCTCGGCCCGGTCACCGGCCTGGTCAACAACGCCGGCATCGCCGCCCCGCTGACCCGCCTGGCCGACGCCGACACGGCCGACCTTCGCCGTGTGATGGACGTCAACGTCATCGGCGCCTTCCTCTGCGCCCGCCAGGCCGCCCGGGTGATGACCGCGGGAGGCGCCATCGTCAACGTCTCCTCCACGGCCGCCACCCTGGGCAGCCCCGGCAACTACATCCACTACGCCGCCAGCAAGGCCGCCGTCGACGCCCTCACCCTGGGCCTGGCCAAGGAGCTCGCGGCCGACGGCATCCGGGTCAACGGCGTGGCCCCCGGCTTCGTGCACACCGAGATCCACGAGCAGACCGGCGACCCGGACCGCGCCGCGAACGTGGTCTCCCGCATCCCGGTCGGCCGGCTCGGCACCCCGGAGGAGATCGCCGAGGCCATCGCCTGGCTGCTGAGCCCGGCCGCCTCTTACACCACGGGCACGACCCTCCGCGTGGCCGGCGGACTCTAAGCCTCGATCCACCGAGCAGCAGTGACGCCGAAATGCCCTCTGACCTGGAAGGATGGGAGTTCTCTAGGCTTCCATCATCCTGGTCGAGAGGGCATCTCGTAGGTGCGATTGCTGCATGCTCACCGCGCAGTGGGCGCGGTGTTCGACGAGGCGAACGTGGTAGCCTCTTGTCATTCCTGCGTGCCCAACTGAGTGCCTAAGCCTCTGGCGTCAGCGGCACATGAACCCAGGCACTTGCTCAACTCGGCCATCTCCCCGGTCGATACACAGCACGCTGGCTTCACGATCGATCCAGTAGCTCTGGCCAGCCACAACAAAAGACCGGCCGCTCAAGCACGAACCAGCGATCCACCCTGTTCAGCAGGATCATGCGCTCGGCCACGACTCGACCTCCCACAGATCCTCCCTGCCCTCAGGTCAGCCTTCTGGTGTTCGGCAACTCATTGCCGGCTGGACCGAAGATCTCGTCCATCGCGACGGCGCCGCTCAGCACCGGCTGCAGCTCGTGCCGGTAGATCGCCTCCGTCACCTTCCTTGGTCTTCGTGTCTCCGCCGACCCGGACCGACCGCCCGCCACACCTGCACTGGACGCGGCGAACGTCCGCCAGGCGTTTCCGGACGGTGGCAAAGAAACTGGCGCACCGCAAGGAATAGCAAACATTAACGGCTACCTCTGGGGCTATGACACGCGTTCCTCGACAGGTGGTCGGCTGGGGCCGCGCTCAGCCATCCAGAGTTTCGACGGGCTGGCCCGTGAGTGCGGCGATGAGGTCGAAGTCCTTGTCGACGGCGAGGACGGTCAGTCCTGCCTTCTCGGCGGTCGCCGCGATCAGTAGGTCTGGAATCGATGGGGCGCGATGCTGGCCGCGGTCAGCCAGGAGCATTTGCACCTGGAACGCCCTGTCCTCGATAGCGGGTGTCAGGTGCTCGATCGGCATCAAGGACAATGGCGGGGAATCGAACTGTCGGCGCCCGGTGTCTCCGGATCGTGCTGAGTAGCCGAGTTCGAGCCGGGTGATCGTGGAGAGCCGAACCAGTCCACGGCTGATGCGTGCGCTCCACTCGTCGCGGTTTGCCGCTTGGCCGGACAGGAGTCGCACGTACGCGGACTTGTCGACCAGCCAGCTTGTCACCGCCATGCGGCGTCCATCACCGTGGGGTCGGCCAGGTCCACGAAGGCCTCGGCGGATCGTTGCCAGTCCGCGGCGGTAACCTTCCGATCGCGGGCTAGGCCAGCATTCTCCTCGAACTTGCGGCGCAGGTACTCGTTGCGCGACAGGCCGAGGTTGGCGGCTGCGGCGTCGATGCGGTCGACGGCTTCTTGACTCAGATCGCGAATGAGGATGTTGGGCATCGGGCACCTCCGAAAACCGTACGCGATATCATGCTATCACGCACAGCTGCGGGCTGCCGAGCCCGGCCGCGCCGGCGGACGCACCAATCCGGCATCGCGCCACTTCCTCCGGCAGGCTACCTGGCGTCGTTCTGCCACTGTTGGTACAGCTTGAGGGCGTAGATGCACAGCGCTGGCAGGGCGGGTCCGCAGTTGGCGCCGCTGGTGGACGGCAACCGCAACCCAAGGCCGATCACCCAGGCGGATGGAGACCCGCGTTGCACGTGCATGCACGCGTGCAGATTCCCTTGCACCTCCTCATGCGGCTTGGCAGCATGCGCGATGTGATGAGGCCAATTCGCAGCCGGCGATCTCCGGCAACGCGCGCCGCGTCGCGGCCGGTCGACCAGGGAACGGTCATCGTGCTGGTGTCGGCCGGAGCGCTCATGGCGTTCGCCATCGGTACCGCGATGCTGCGGCAGCCGGCGCTGTCGGCCCTGGCCGGCTCAGGCGGCATCAGCCTGGTCGGCCGCGTGGCCGGACGGGTGCTGCCCCGCCGTCGGCGGCGCTGAGCGTCAACCGTGTCGTTTCCCCTCGCTCCAATTCGCCCCATGCGATCGGGCAGACATCTACCGGAGGACCTGTGGCAGGACGATCGCGAACGTCGGCCGACGCGCAACGCCGGCTACTGACACTCCCGCAGCTGCTCGGCGATCAGTTACGCCGTCTGCGGATGGAACGCGGGATCGGCCGGGAGGCGGCCGGGGAATGCCTGGACGGGTCCGTATCGAAGATCAGCCGGATCGAGGTCGGCGAGGTCGGCATCAAAGATCGCGATCTGGATCGGCTGCTGGACCTGTACGGTGTCGCGGACTGGCGCGAACGGGCGGCGATTCAGCACATCGCCGCCGTGTCCGGCAGCCGGCAGTGGTGGCATCAGTACGGTGACGTCGTCGCCGACTGGTTCGACTGTTACCTGGCGCTGGAGTGGACCGCCGAGATCATCCGCACCTACGAGCTGCGGTTTGTGCCCGGGCTGCTGCAATCACCGGCGTACGCGAGGGAGGTGATCCGGCTACGCTACTGCGACCCGGCGGAGGTCGATCGCCGGCTGGCGCTGCGACTGCACCGGCAGCGGATGCTCTTCGAACGGGAACGCCCGGTGCTCTGGGCGATCATCGATGAGGCAGCGCTGCGTCAGCAGATCGGGACTCGCGCGGTGATGGACGAGCAGCTGGCGTTTCTCTCGGAAGCGGCGCAGCGGGAAAACGTCCAGATACAGATCCTGCCGATCCGGGCCGGCCTGCGGACCGGCGCCGGGAACTCGTTCACGATGTTCCGTCTCAAGTCGTCCCACCTTGCGGACGTGGTGTACCTGGAGCACCTGGACAACGCGGAGTACCTCGCCGACACGGATCGCTGCGACCCGTACAAGCGGCACCTCACCGAGATCACGGTGGCCGCGCTGAACCCGCGCGAGACCGAACGCGCTCTGCAGGAGATCGCTCAAGGCAGGGATCTGACCATTCCCGACCGTGCGCGCCACCAGATCGTCAGCGCGAGTCGTTGAAACCCGCGATCCGGCTTCGTCGCCCCCTACCTCGGCGTGCTCGGGCGCGGCGGCCGGGGCCCTGCAATGATGGCACTCATGAGTGACTGGAACGACAAAATCATCGAGGAGTTTCGGGCCAACGGGGGTCAGGTGAGCGGCCAGTTCACCGGCGCGCCGCTGCTGCTGTTGCACACCGTCGGGGCCAAGAGCGGGCAGCCGCGGGTGAACCCGATGATGTACCAGAAGATCGACAGCGGCTACGCCGTGTTCGCCTCGAAGGCCGGGGCCCCGACCAACCCCGACTGGTACCACAACCTGATCGCCCACCCGTCCGTGCGGGCCGAGATCGGGACCGGCGAGGTCGACCTCGTCGCCCGGGTCGCCACGGGCGAGGAGCGGGAGCGCATCTGGAGCGCGCAGAAGTCGCAGTACCCGGGCTTCGCCGACTACGAGCAGCAGACCGACCGCCAGATTCCGGTCGTCATCCTCGAACCCGCCGGGGCCTGAAGCGAGCGAACGGCCGCCCGCGGGGGCATGATCGACCCCATGCGCGCGATTCGCATCATGCCGAATCTCCGGGTCGACGACATCGAGTCGGCGAAGGAGTTCTACACGGGCTTCCTCGGGCTGGCGTCCGAGGAGTTCAACATGGGATGGGTGGCCCGCTTCACGTCACCCGAGACGGGGGCCATCGTGCAGCTCGTCACCAGGGACAGGACGTCGCCGGAGGACGCGGCGATCTCGATCCACACGCCCGACGTCGAGGCGGCCTACGCCGAGGCGCAGCGGCTCGGCTACGAGATCGTGCACCCGTTGACCACGGAGGAGTGGGGCGTGCACCGTTTCCTGGTGCGCGCCCCCGACGGCACCGTGGTCAACATCGTGGGGCACGCCTCGTAGGTCAGGACGCGAAGTGGGTGCCGTGGTAGAAGAAGCGGCCCAGGCCCACGGTGAAGATGAGCAGGCCGTAGGCGGCGTGCTCGACGCAGACGGTGAACAGCGAACGGGTCTGCTGGTAGCGGCGGGCGAAGAGCCAGCCGCCCAGCAGGGTCAGGATCACCGCGATCGGGTTGCCGAAGAGCAGGTGGGCCAGCCCGAAGGAGACGGCGCTGGCCCCGGCGGCGATCTTCTCGGTGCGCAGCAGCCGGGCGTAGCGGTGCAGCAGGAACGCGCGGAAGAGCAGCTCCTGCGGGTAGACGGAGACCACGGGGTACGCCACGACGATCAATGCCCACAGGGCCGGGTTGTGCCGCGGCAGGTCGAACAGGTGGGACCGGTCGAAGAGGAACACGGCGGCGACGGCCAGCACCGCCGCGACGGCCCAGAGGCGCAGGATCCGCGGCCACGCGGGGCGCAGGGCCGAGACGCGCCAGAGATCACGGCGGTCGAAGCCGGAGACCCGGCGGAAGTACCACACCACGCCGATCGTCAGCAGCAGCAGGATCGGGATGGGGCCGCCCGGCACGTGCACGAAGGCGAACGCCACGGGAAGCGCGACGAACAACAGGATGAACTCGGCCGCCATCCGGGCGACGGTGTCACCCATAGGTGACGATCTGCTTCTAATCTCATTGACGATGCGCATCGCGAGCTACAACGTCGAGAACCTGTTCAACCGGGCCAAGGCGCTGGACCAGCGCACGTGGGCGGCCGGGCGGCCGGTGCTGGAGGCGTTCGCGCGGGCCGGGGAGCTGCTCGAGGAGCCCGTCTACACCGACGAGGTCAAGCGGGAGATCCTGCGCGAGCTGGCCCGGCTGGGGCTTCGCAACGGGGACCTGGCCAGGTTCGCGCGGCTGCGGCAGAACCGGGGGCGGCTGCTGAAGCGGGCCCGGGACGGGCGGGTCGAGGTGGTGGCCGGCGGGCGGGCCGACTGGATCGGGTGGGTGGAGCTGACCACCGACCGGTGCGACGAGCAGGCGCTGCTCAACACCGCCCGGGTGATCCTCGACGTGCGGGCCGACGTGCTCGGCGTGATCGAGGCGGAGAGCCGCCACGCGTTGAAGCGGTTCACCGAGGGCGGCCTTCGCGGGCTGTACCACCACATCATGGTCATGGACGGCAACGACGAGCGGGGCATCGACGTCGGGGTGATGTCGACGCAGGCCTTCCCGCTGGTCGGGCAGCGGACCCACGTCGACGACGAGGACGAGCGCGGGAGGGTCTTCAGCCGCGACTGCCCGGAGTACCACATCGACATCGGCCGGGCCGAGCCCCTGGTCGTGCTGGTGAACCACCTCAAGAGCAAGGGCTACGGCGGCAAGGTCGCCTCGGACGCGACCAGGCGGCGGCAGGCGGCCCACGTGCGGCGGATCTACGAGGCGCAGCGCTCGCCGTACGTGGTGGTGCTCGGGGACCTCAACGACACGCCGGAGAGCGATCCCCTCGCCCCGCTGCTGCGCGAGAGCGACCTGCGCGACGTCTCGACCCATCCGGGCTTCTCCGACGGCGGGCGGCCCGGGACGTACGGCTCCTGCACCGCCCGCAACAAGCTCGACTACGTGCTGCTCTCCCCCGCCCTGTTCGCCGCCGCGACCGGCGGCGGGATCGAGCGCAAGGGCGTATGGGGCGGCCGCAACGGGGTGCTGTGGCCCATCTACGACACCATGACGAAGGCGGTGCACGCGGGATCCGACCACGCCGCAATCTATGCGGACATCGATCTGAACAAATTGTAATCACATATCTGGTGAAATTTGCGCTCAGAGTAGCCGAGACATCGCCCCTCGTGAAACTCTTGACCCCAGACGAAGATCACACCAGCCGGGGGTCGGAAGCGGAGGGGAGATGACGGCGACTGCGGCCACCACCAGCCTCGCCTCCGGCGAGCCTCCGATCAACTTCGCCGCGCACCAGCTGCGGGCCGGCAACCTCGCGGGGGCGCGCGACGACTTCGAGCAGATGCTGGCCATGCTGCTCGCGGCGATCTACCCCGGCGCCCGGGCGATCAGCGCCAACCCCGGCGACTGGGGCATCGACATCCTCCTCGGCGAGCTGTCCGGGCTCGTGGTGATCTGGCAGTCGAAGTACTTCTGGCCGATCGTGACCCGCTCGCACCAGGGCCAGATCCGCGAGTCGTTCGACTCCGCGGTCGCCGCCGCCGCGCGCAACGGCTACCGGCTGGCCCAGTGGGTGCTGTGCGTGCCGGCGAGCATGGACGCGCCGACCGCGCAGTGGTGGGACAACTGGCGGGCCCGCCGGCACCGCGAGACCGGCGTGCAGATCGAGCTGTGGCACGAGAACGCGCTGCGCAACCTGCTGATCAAGCCCGACTGCGCGCACGTGCGCCGGCACTTCTACGACCCCTACGCGGCGCCCGCGGGGCCCGTCCAGCCTCCGCGCGTACCGCTGCACGACCTCGCCGCCGAGGACGCCGACGCCCTCGAGCCCGCGCTGTTCGTGCGGCAGCTGCGCGCGGCCGGGCACCTGGAGGTCGGGGCGGCCAAGCGGGAGTACTTCAACGCCGACCTCCTGGCCCGCGAGATCCTCGACAAGCGGGTCCCGGCGGAGCTGGAGGCCCTCGACGAGGCCGACGGCGTGGTGCACGGCATCTGGGAGGCCGACTTCAACGCGCACGCGACCCGGCACCCCGCCAACCCGCTGCTGCCCGGCCTGCACGCCTCGGTGATGCGCGAGATCAGGGAGACGGGCGCGTTCCCGGCGGGGCTGCGGGCCGGGCCGGTGCACCGCTGCGGGCTGATGCACCGGGTGGTCGAGCAGCGCCGGGCCGGCTGGGTGGCGCACTGGCGGGAGCTGCTGTGACGCCCGACGATCTCACCCTCTTCCGGCAGGCGCGGCTGCTGCTGGTGCTGGCGGTCGCGGGCGAGCCGATCGACGCCGAGCGGCTGGGCGTCTACGAGTTCCTCGCCGGGCACCCGCTGCTGCTGGCCCGGGCCGACGACGACCCGGACCGCACGGCGCTGCGGCTGGCCGGGTTCGACGACCGGACGGTCGGCTACGCCAGCCCCGCGCAGCGCTTCGCCACCGCGCAGCTGCACCTGGGCCGCGACCTCGGCGCGCTGGTCGCCCGCGGGCTGGTCGACGTGGCCGCCGCCGGGCGGGTGACCTACCGGCTCACCGGAGAGGGCGCGATCATAGCCGGGCGATTCACGGCGATGTATGCTCAGTCATACATCACAGCGGTACGCATCGTCATCAGGCGGCTCCGCCGTCTCAGTGGTCGTAAACTTCGGGAGGGCCTGCGCATCTGGCTCGTCCCGGTCATCTTCCCCATCGAGGATCGGCCATGACCATCGAGGATCGGCCATGATTGGTCTGCGCACCCACGGCATCCGGATCAGACGACTGCGCCTGCACGGCGACGACCGCGCCTACGACGTCGACTTCCGCGCCCCCGACGACGCGCCCCGGCCCCTGTCGATCCTCGCCGGGGCGTTCAGCACGGGCAAAACCACGATCCTCGAGTTCGTCGACTACTGCCTCGGCGCGGGCGACCACCCGCGGCACCCGGAGATCACGCCCAAGGTCAAGTCGGCCGCCCTCGAGGTGGAGCTGTCCGGCTCGCCGTATCTCATCGAGCGCGCCGTCGGCGAGCCGTCGATGTTCGCCTACGTGCGGGCCGGCCGCCTCGACGAGCCCGGCGCCGCCCCGCGGGTGCGCCGGCCGCTGCGCCCCGCCGGGCTGCCCGACAGCCTGTCCAGCCTGCTGCTGTCGCACTGCAAGCTGCAGGGCGTGCGGCTGTCCCACGACATCGACGACCCGCTGAGTTTCCGCGACCTCATGTGGCTGTGCCTGCTGCCCAACGAGCGCCTCGACGGCAAAGACCTGCTGTTCGAGAGCGTGCCGATGAAGCACCTCAAGCTGCGCCAGGTCGTCGACGTGGTCTTCGACGTGCACGACGACCAGACCGTGGAGATCGGCCGGCGCATCCGCGCCGTCGAGGCCGAGCTGGCCGCGGCCCGCACCGCGTACCGGGCCGCCGAGCAGCTCGTCGAGGAGCAGCACGTCGGCACCCGGGCCGACCTCGAGGCGCTGCACGACTGGGCCAAGGAGGAGCTGGCCGCCAGCGCCGGGGCCCTCGCCGACCTCGACGCCCGGGCCCGCGCCGCCACCGGCTTCGCCGCCGAGCAGCGGGAGCGGCACCGGGAGGCGGCCCGCGCCGCCCAGCGGGCCGACGACGAGCTGCGCGACCGCGAGACGCAGCTGCAGCGCATGATCCCGCTGCGCGGCAGCTACGCCGACGACGTCAGCAAGTGGACCATGATGAGCGAGGCCGACCGGCTCTTCGAGACCGGGGCGAGCGCCTGCCTGAGCTGCCAGGCCCCGCTGGCCCCGGCCGACGAGCGCTGCCCCGCCTGCCGGTTCCCGGTCGGCCCGGTCGACGTCGCCGGCGAGCTGCGCGCGGCCAAGACCCGCCTCGGCGAGCTGACCCGGCACCTGGAGGAGCTGGAGCGGGAGATCCCGCAGCTGCGCTCGGCCGCCTCGCGGGCCCAGGAGTCCGAGTCGCGGGCCGCCGCCGAGGTCGACGCGGCCACCGCCCACGCGGTCACGCCGTTGCTGGCCGAACGCGACGCCATCGCCCGCCGCCGCGAGGAGGCCGCGGCCACCCTGCAGCGCGCGGTGAGCGGCCTGCGGCTGATGCAGGGCCTGGAGCGGCGGGCCCAGGGCATCGTGCAGATGATGGACCAGATCGCGGCCGACCGGGAGGAGCTGGCCGCGGGCGGCACACAGGCCCGCCGGACCGACCGGTCGGCGGTCGTGCGCCGGGTCGGCGAGCGTTACCGCGCGATCCTGGCCGAGTTCCGCTACCCGAAGCTCGCCGACGCCTACCTGGCCGAGGACCTGACGCCGTACGTGCGCGGCGAGCCGTACACGGCCGCGTCCTCCGGCGGGCGCACCCTCATCGCGCTGGCCTGGCAGCTGGCCATGTTCGAGACGGCGTGGGAGTCCCGCTCGTCGCACCCCGGGTTCCTGCTGCTGGACAGCCCGCAGAAGAACCTTGGCGCGCTCGGCGACCTCGAGGACGGCCAGACCATCCAGCGCATCTACCGGCACATCGAGGACTGGCTGGCCGGCCGGGGCGTCGGCGCGCAGGTGGTGGTGGCCGACAACGCGCCCCCGCCGACCGCCGCCGACGACGTGATCGTGCGCTACTCGCGGCGCGCCGACCAGCCACCCTACGGCCTCATCGACGACGACTTCTGAGCCGTCAGCGCCACCACCGCGCCGAAGCACGGCGCGCCGGCCAGCCGCCCTACGGCCTCATCGACGACGACTTCCGAGCGGTCAGCGCCACCACCACCGTGCCGTAGCGCTTCGCCCCGGTGTTGCCCATCATGTGGTACCGCTGGATCGCCTGCGCCTCGTCGGTCCCGGCCCACAGGACGTCGACCCGCAGCGTGGTCCTCGGCGATGAGAGGGTGCACGTGGCGTCGCCCTCACGCTGGGCGGTGACGGGCTGGCCGGCGAAGCGCTCCCGCAGGTCGGCCGGGGGCAGCACCTGGCACGGGTCGGGGCGCTGCGCGGCGCCGCCGAGGTAGCCGGCCGGGCGGTCCACCGGTCGGATGCGGTACCAGGCCAGCTCCCCGCCATCGCGGACCAGCAGCGCCGAGCCCGGCTGCGCCGTGGCGGTCGCCGGCACCGCCGTGGCGTAGGACGCCGACGGGCCGTCCTCGGAAACGCCGCTCACAACCATGAAGGGCACGGGGGCGGGGGCGGGCCCGACGGCGTACAGGCGGCCACCCGCGCGCACCAGGGCCCGGACGGTCAGCTCGGCCCGCCACCGCTGCTCGCCGTCGGCGAGCGCGAACGCCTCGAGGGCGCCGTCGGTGTGGTCGGTCGCGCCGCCGGACTGGGCCACGACCGCGACGCCGCCCTCCACCGCCAGGTCGCAGAACTCGGCGCAGCCGTCGCCGGAGCGCTCGACGAGGCGCTTGCCGTCGGGGCCGAAGACGCTGAACGTGCGGGTGCCGCGGACCAGGGTGGCGCCGTCGCGGACCAGCAGGCCCAGGCCGCCGTCGTCGGCCTCCGGGTCGAGCGCGGCGCCGGCCCGCAGCTTGCCGCCGCGGGCCTCGCGCAGCTCCAGGCGGTCGCCGTCGGCGCAGGCCAGGCGCATGGCCACGGTCCGGCCGTCGCCGGCGGCGGCGCGCAGGTCGCAGCCCTCGGGAAGCTCGGCGCTCCACAGGCGGCCCCCGTTGCCGGCCGCGAGCGCGTTGATCGTGCCGGGGGTTGGGGTGGTGCGGGCGGCCGCTTCGGCGCCGTCGTCGCCCGCCCCGAGCCTGGCCCTTCCGGGCTGCGCCCGCGGGGGCGCCGCCCGGGGCCCGAAGACCATGCGGTCCGGGCGTCCGGCCCGCGGCGCCGGCTTTTCCGACGTATCGGCCGCCCATCGCATCGGGGAGGCCGCCTGAGCCGGCTCGGCGACCAGCACCGCGGGCCCGGCCGCCATGGCGGTGGTACGCGTGCTCAGCGGCATCCGCCAGCGCACCTCGCCGCTGCGGGTGGACAGTGCGGTGAGTTCTCCAGCCTTGGTGCCCTTGTGAAACGTGTTCACGAGCACCGAGCCGCCACCCAGGTCGGACTGGGCCCACAGCACCGTGCCCAGCGCCCCGCCCGCCTCCAGCGCACGCCGCCACCGCTGGGCGCCGGTGTGCGCGTCCAGCCCGGCCAGTTCGGTCCCGGCCTGCGGCTGGGTGACGAGCACGTCCGCGGCGGGGTCGTACCCGACCACGACCGGCAGCGACACCCCGAAGGCGGCGCCGCGCTCCAGGTCGCCCGGGCGCGGCGCGTGCTCGGCCGCCGCCGGCCCGGCGGGCGGCGCGGGTGCCGGCTCCGGGTGCGCGGCCACGCTGGCGGTGAGCACCGCCGCCGGAACGACCAACAGCCCCGCCGTCGCCAACGGCCTCCTCAAGACGCCTCCCCATGTCCTCGGCTACATCCGACATAGACGCTAATTCCGGACATATCGGAAGACGCGCAGCGACATGCGGCGGTTCAGCCGGACGGGGGCACGAGGTGCCGATAGCGCCCGAAGGCCTTCGCCGCCCGGCTGCTCGAATCCTGAGATAGGTCACCGCCGGCCGGGCGTTCTGCGCGTGGCGGTGTCAGCTGAGCGTGGCAGCCAGCTGGTCGTAGGTCGCAGCGAGCTGTCGCAGTGTCTGGGTGGCGGATGCCGTGTGCCCGGCGACGATGTCGTGCTGGAGGCTGCCAACCAGCCGGGCTTGCCGGGTGGCGATGGCGGCGGCCCGGTCGTGGCCGAGGCCGACGAGGACGGTGGCAGCGTCGGCGAGCCGCCGGGCGCCCACTCTGATCGCGAAATTGGCCAGGTGACCGCGCGTTGCCTCGTCCAAGCCGCCGGTGACCTGGTCGGCGAGCCGGTGGGCCGCGGCGGCGCCGCCGATCGTTCCGGCCGGCACCGGGAGGTCGTCGCGTCCGCGCAGCCAGGCGGCGGCGCCGGGCAGGGCCGTGCGCAGCGCCGCCTCGACGGTGACCTCGCGGACCCGGTGGAAGTCGCTGCGCATGGTGTACGGGGTCGTCCGGTAGCCGATGGTGTCGGCGCGCCATGCGGCCAGGAAGTCCTGGATGGGCAGGGTCGCGTAGGGGCAGCCGTGCGGGTCGTGGAACCGCACCAGGGTGTCGTCAACCTCCAGCACCGCGACGAAGTGGTCCGACTCGATCGGCCCGGTCATCCCGGGCAGGTGGCGCAGCAGGCCGAACTCCACCGGCCCGGCCAGGACCGGGCCGGCCTTGACCGCGTCGCGCAGCGTCGCCAGGGCCTGTTCGTCGTCGTCAGCGCCTTGCCGGCGGCAGGTCCACCCCAGCAGGCCGATCGCGTCATCGAGTCCTCGGTCTGGGTCCCAGCCGTAGGGGTCGAACAGCGGCAGCCGGCCGGCGAGTAATTCGAACCCGAACGGGGATCCGGTCAGCACCTCGATCACCGAGGGAGACGGCGCCTCCGGGCCGAGCGCCATCGCCAGCGAGTTGGCGTAGCAGTAGGGCCCGGAACCGATGTAGGAGTGCATGCCTTAGCTTCCTTCACAGGTGGTGATGGGGTAGGTGACGTCGAGGAACGCGCCGTCGGTGCCGGGCCGGATCTCGACCGGGCTGCCGATACCGACCAGGCGGTTCGCGTCGATCCATGCCTCCAACGCGTCGTAGACGCGCAGGATGTCGGGGAACCCGGCGTCGGCCTCGGCGACCGGCAGGTGAACGTCGGTACCGGCCGCCGACAGCCGTACCCGCAGGTCATCGACAGGTTCGACAGTGCCGCTGAACGGCACCGCGACCTCGACAGGTCCGTCGCTGTCGTGAGTGACAAAGCCGTGGAAGTGCACCAGGGCTGGACCGCCGCCGGACAGGCCGGCTGCCTGCAGCCGGACCCGGATGCGTTCCTGCGCCTCGGTGACGAAGGCTTCCAGCTCACCGATGTGCACGCGCCGTTCTTGGCACAACAGCTTGCGTTGCGGCCTCGCTCGCAGTCCCGGAGCCGTGACCGGCTGGGAGGCGTCACCGAGTGTTTCGATCAGCTCGCGGCGATGCCGAAGCTGTATCTCCTGGGCAGCCAGCCAGGCCCGCAGTTCCGCCTGGCGGGCCTGCGGGCTGAGCGGCAGCAGCGTGGCGATGCGAGCCAACGGCAGGTTCAGGCTGCGCAGCCGTACGATGAGCCGGCCACGGGGAATCTGGCCGCGGTGGTAACGGCGGTACCCGGTGACAGGGTCGATGCCGGCGGGCACCAGCAGACCCTGCTCGGCGTAAAGGCGCAGCGCCTTCGGCGACAGCCGGGTCGCGGCGCCGAACTCGCCGGGCAGCATGAGATCGACATCGTCCACGCGGCAAGCCTGAGCCATGCCCTTGGGGCGAGGTCAAACGCGTTCGCCTTGACAGCAAAGCGGGGGGTGGGCCGGGATCCCGGTCCACCCCCCGCTCAGCACGCCGTTACCAGGAGCCCCAGGCCACGTTCCAGTCGCCGAGGCCGTCGGTCAGGGGGAGCTGCTTCGGGGTGTTGCGCACCTCGACGATGTCGCCCGTGTCGAAGGTGTCGTAGAACCACTGGGCGTTGGCCGGGGCCACGTTGATGCAGCCGTGCGAGGTGTTGGCCTTGCCCTGCGAGGGGATGTTCCAGTCGGCCAGGTGCACGTACTCGCCGGAGAGCGAGATGCGGCAGGCCAGCTTGACCGGCTCCTCGTAGAAGTTCGGGTTCTTCTTGTCCGTGATGCCGTAGCTGGCCGAGCTCATCGTGATGACCGGCTCCTTGGTCATGAGCACGTGCACGCCGGAGCGGGTGAAGAAGTCGATGGTCTCGCCCTTCGAGCCGGTGGTGGTGCCACCCCTGCCCAGGCTGACCGGGATCTGCTTGACCATCTGGCCGTCGATGAAGCACTGCATCTGGTGCGTGTTGGAGTCGGCGATGGCGATGCGGGACGGGCCGATGGAGAAGTTGGCGCTGGCGTTGCCGCCGCCGTAGACGCCGCCGCCCAGGTCGACGCCGAGGACGTTGACGCTGACCTTGACCTGCGTGCCCTTGGCCCAGTACTTCTCCGGCCGCCAGTGCGCGCTCTGGTTGCTGACCCAGTGCCACTTGCCCTCGACCTCGGGCGAGGTGGTGACCTTCATCGCCTGTTCGGCGGCCTTCTGGTCCTTGACGGCCTTGTTGAAGAACACGATGACCGGCTGGCCGACGCCGTAGACGCCGCCGTTCTTCAGCGCGAGCATCGGGTTGGCCTGGAAGGTCACCGACGCGACCGAGGCCGGCTTCAGCGTGGTGAAGCTGCTGCTCTCGTTGACGCCCTTGCCGCCGCCGTCCTGGCCGGCCACGGTGACGGTGTACGTCTGGCCGTACGACAGCGTCCCGCTCGACGTCCACGTCTTCTTGTCGTCGGAGAGCTTCCCGTCGAGGTTCTTGCCACCCGTGGCGACGGTGACGGTACTGAGGGTGCCGTTCTCGATCGCGACGGTCACCTGGCTGCCCGGCGAGACGTCCTTGCTGTCCGCGGCCGGCTGGACAGTGACCTTGGCGGCCGCGCCGCCGCCACCCTCCCCGCCCCCGCCCGGAGCGCCGGGCGACTCGGAGCCGTTCCACGTGCTCTTCTGGTCGCCCTTGTCACACGCGGCGAGCGTGGCCGCCGCGGCGACTCCGACGCCGGTGGCCAGCATTCTGCGACGACTCAACATATTGTCCCCTCCCCGTTCGCGAACGGTACTCACTTGCGGCGGCCGCGCAAACCCCAGGCCGATATTGCGAGCAATGTCCGTTCGCGTCGTTGCATCGCGGTCCCGAAGCCTAGACGGGGAGGAGGCCCGGCCGGGTTGACCGGCCGGACCGTCGGTTACTGGACAGACACGACCGTGATCTCGAGCTTGTCCGGGTAGAAGGCGACCCGCTTCGCGATCGGCGCCACGGCCTCGTACGGCTCCTCGTAGCTCCACACCGCGTTGTCGAGCGCGCCCTCGGGCGTGACCACGGAGTAGTACGACGCGTCGCCCTTGTACGGGCAGTACGTGGCGTGCTCGGTGCGCTCCAGCAGGCTCTGGTCGACGTCGGCGAGGGGCACGTAGTACACGACGGGATAGGTGGACTCCTGCAGCGCGAGCGCTTCGGTGGTGTCGGCGACGACGCGCTCGCCGGCGCGGACCACGACCCGCACGCCGGACGGCTCGACCGTGATCGGGTGGTCGGGGCCGGGAATCAGCTGTGGACGACTCATGCGCTCCACGCTATTGCGGCAGCAGCCGGTCGACCAGCCGGGTGGCCAGGTCCCCGTCGAGGGTCCAGGGCAGGAAGATGGCCCGGTAGACGATCGGGGCGACCAGCCCGTCGATCACCTCGTCGGCGCTGACCGGGCTCGCCGCGTCATTGTCCTGCCGGATCCGCTCGACGATGAGCAGCGCCTCGGCCCGCCGGTTGCGCAGGCAGTCGGTCTCCTGCTCGCCGGCCGTGGCCGAGCCGCCGCGCAGGATGGAGGCGTTGAGCGGCTTGCGGTAGTGCTCGACGAGCTCCGCGGCCCAGGCGGCCAGGTCGGCCCGCAGGTCGCCGGAGTCCGGCAGCGGCCGGTCCGGGTCCAGCCGGTACGTCGCGATGTCGTTGAGCAGCGCCGGCGCGTCGCCCCAGCGCCGGTAGATGCTCGTCGGGTTGACCCCGGCCCGCTCGGCGACCATCGGGATCGTCACCTTCTCCGCCCCGCGCTCGCGGACGAGTTCCTCCACGGCGTACCGGATCGCGGAGAGCACGGCGGCGCTGCGACCGCCGGTGCGGCGCACTGGGGCAGACATGGTGTGACCGTCCTTACTAAAGCAATGACTCTTGCTTTAACGGCGTTCCGCTGGCGTACCTTCAGCGTAACGCAAGGATCGTTGCTTTAGGAGTCGCGCAGTGTCTACCGCAACACTCGAGCGCCCGATCGCCGCCGGCCGGCGCACCCTCTCCCCGGGCGTCGCGTTCGCCGGCGCCGCGCTGGCCTTCGCCTCGCTCTACCTCGCCGCCGGCGCGCCCACCCCGCTGCTCGTGCTCTTCCAGCGCGAGTGGGGCTTCGCGCCCCGGGTGCTCACCGTGGCCTTCGCCGCCTACGCCTTCGGCCTGCTCGCCTCGCTGGTGCTGGTCGGCTCGCTGTCGGATCACATCGGCCGCCGCCCGGTGCTCATCGGCGCCCTCGCCGTGGAGCTGGCCGCCATGCTCATGTTCGTCTTCGCCCCCGGCATCGGCTGGGTGATCGCCGCCCGGATCGTGCAGGGCGTCGCCACCGGCGCGGCCAGCAGCGCCTTCACCGCCGCCCTGGTCGAGCTCGCCCCGCCGGCCCACAAGCGGCTGGGCGGCATCCTGGGCGCGGCCGCCCCGGCCGGCGGCCTCGGCCTCGGCGCCCTGCTGACCGGCGCCGCGGTGCAGTTCACCCACGAGGCGAACCTCATCGTCTTCACCAGCCTCGCCGTCGTCATGGCGCTGGGCACGCTGACCGCGGTGCTGTCGGCCGAGACGGTGACCCGCGCGCCGGGCGGCCTGGCCGCGCTGCGCCCGCGGGTCTCGGTGCCGCGCGCCGCCCGGGCCGACTTCCTGGCCCACGCCCCGGCCCACCTGGCCTCGTGGATGCTGGCCGGCCTGTTCATGGGGCTGTCGCCGATCATCCTGCGCGACGTGTTCCACCACAGCAGCGGCCTGTTGAACGGCGCCACCGCCTTCGTGCCGCCGGCCACCGCGGCCACCGCCGCCTACCTGCTCAGCCGCTACCCGGCGAGGGGCGTGGTGCGGTACGGCACCCTCGGGGTCCTCATCGGCACCGCCGTGGTGCTGCTGGGCATCGGCACCGGCACCCTGCCCCTGCTGTGGGTGGGCGGCCTGATCGGCGGGGCCGGCTTCGGCGCCACCTTCTCCGGCGCGCTGCGCGCCGTCGGCCCGCTCGCCGAGGCCCACCAGCGGGCGGGGCTGTTCGCCGCGGTGTTCCTGGTGGCGTACCTCTCCTTCGGGGTCCCGGCCATCGTCGCCGGTCAGCTGGTGGCGCCGCTGGGCCTGCTGAGCACCGTCATGTGGTACGGCGCCGCGATCATCCTCGCCGCGCTGGCCGCCCTGGCCGCGCAGTTGCGCCTGGCGAGGTAATCCTCACGGACGCGGTCCCCCTGCCGATGGCAGAGGGACCGCTTCGCTTGCAAGGAGGTCCACCGCCATGCGCATCGGCGACAGCATCACGTTCAGCGTCCCCGCCGCCGGCACCCGGGTCGACCCGGCCACCCGCCAGGCCCAGGTCAACGCCCAGGCCGACACCCTGTCCCGGCTGATCGGGACCAAGCACAACCTCCAGGTCGCCGCCAACGTCTCCGACGGCAAGGGCGTCGACCTGTATATGTGAGCGGGTGAGCACCCACCTCTTCCAGGCCGCCGTGGCCGGCCTCGGCTGGCGCTACGTCCTCGGCACCCTGCGTGCCACCGTCGCCGTGGCCTCCCTCGCCGAGGCCGCCCGCGCCGCCGCGGCGTGCGCCGCCGTGACCGGCGACGCCCGGCTCGACCTGCGCCCCGACCGGCTCGTGCTGACCCTCGAACCGTGCACGGCGGAAACGGTGGCGCTGGCCGGCCGGCTGACCGAGGCCCTCCGCGCGCTGGATCTGGCGACGGTACCGGCACAGACCCAGCGCGTCGAGATCGGCGTCGACGCCCTCGACATCCCGGCGGTGCGCCCCTTCTGGAAGGCGGCCCTCGCCTACGTCGACACGCCGGACGGCCCGGACGCACACGGCGCCCCGCTGATCGACCCCCTGGACCTGGCCCCGGCCGTGTGGTTCCAGCAGATGGACGCCCCGCGCCCGCAGCGCAACCGCCTGCACCTGGACGTCTCCGTCCCGCACGACGAGGCCGAGTCCCGCCTGCGGGCCGCCCTGGACGCCGGCGGCACCCTGGTCTCGGCCGCCCACGCCCCGGCCTTCTGGGTCCTCGCCGACGCCGAGGGCAACGAGCTGTGCATCACCACGTGGCAGGGCCGCGACGGTTGACGCCCGGCCCCGGCCGTCGTCAACTCGCCGTGGCGGGCGTGACGAACGCCGTCGCGCGGCAGCGCGGGCGACGGCGACGGCCTGAGCGGGGCTGCGCCGGTTGACGCTCGGCCCCGGCCGTCGTCAACCTCGCCGCGGCGGGCGTGACGAACGCCGTCGCGCGGCAGCGCGGGCGACGGCGACGGCCTGAGCAACGGACTCGCACCGCCTCGGGCAACCGGGGCGCTCCCCGGGCGGCGGACCTTGGTCAGTGCCATTGCCCACCGACCGGGGAGCCAACGACCATGCCGCACCGCACGATCAGGCGCGTGCTCGCCGCCACGCTGACGGCGCTCGCCAGCAGCATGGCCCTGCTCGCGGCGGCCGGGCCCGCCGCCGCGAGCCACGCCGGCGGACCCGACGGCCTGCTGTCCTGCCGCGCCCGGGGCGCCGCCTGCGCCCGGCCCGACGCGCCGGTGGCCGCGCTGCCCGAGCCCAACGGGACCATGAGCAACGCCGAGTTCGTCGCCGCCGCGGCGCCCGGGGCGCAGCGCAGCCAGCGGGAGTACGGCGTGCCCAGCTCCGTCACGATCGCGCAGGCCATCCTCGAGTCCGGCTGGGGGCGAAGCGCCCTGGCCTCGGTCGACCGGAACTTCTTCGGCATGAAGTGCTTCGGCGTCGGCTCCTTCGCCGTCGGCTGCAGCGAGCACTCCACCAGCGAGTGCACCGCGGCCGGGCAGTGCTTCCCCGCGACCGCGTCGTTCCGCACGTACGCGAGCGCCGCCGACTCCTTCCGCGACCACGGCGCCACCCTCGCCGGCAACGCCCGCTACGCCGCCGCCTTCGCCTACCGGGGCGCCCCCGACCTCTTCATCGCCGAGGTCGCCAAGGCCGGCTACGCCACCGACCCGCAGTACACCGCGAAGGTCACCGCCATCATGACGAAGTTCAACCTGTACCAGTACGACCTGGCCGCCAGGTGATCGCAGGTTCTCTTGGGGCCGGCGAGCCCGGCGATGCCGAAATCCATCAGGCCGGGAACTGCGCAGGGAGGGGCCGTGCACGTCGTTCGGCCCCTCCCTGCCTTCAACGGCGTACTCGTCGACCTACTCGGTGGGGATGATGCCGAGCTGCTGGAGGACCTTCACGCCGTCGTCGAGTCCGACCTCTTCGACGATGAATCCGTCGGCGACCTTGAGGACGGTCGTGCCGGTGAAGCGCAGCGTCTTGCCGGACGCCGCCGGCACCGAGCCGATGGGCAGGTCGTCGAAGACGATCGGCCCGGTGTGGGTGCCGCCGCCTTCCCACTGGCCGACCACGTAGTCGCCCTCGGCGATCAGGTCGGCGGTGCCCCAGAAGTTGAGGTCCGGGAACGCGGTGCGGAAGTTGGTGGCGAACGCCCGCACTTCGTCGCGACCGCGCATGGGCTTGTGCAGCGAGTACTCGAAGCGGATGTCGGGGTGCGCGAGCTCGTCGATGACCGCGGGGTTCCAGGGGTTGCCCCAAAACTCGGTGAACCAGCGTCCGACGAGTGCCTTGTTCTCTTCCAGCGACATGAGGTCGTCCCTTTTCTCCAGTGGGTGATCGTCGGCCGGTTTGCTGGCCGCCGACACTGGGAAGACGCGTCTGGCGGGTGTTTCGTGAGACCGGCCGCCGGGGACTTCTCTACTCAGATCGCAGCCCGAGCGACAGAGAGAAACTCGTTACGGACGTCGCCCGGCGCGGGCGACGAGCGGCTCGAGGAGCACGTCCTGGATCAAGGCACGGTCCACCAGCGCGGTGTCGGTGTCGAGCCAGGAACGGCATGCGCTGCGAGCATCGCGAGCGCAGCATCGTGATGGAACGGCCCGGAGGCGTCGAGACGGATCGTGCTCATTCGGGCCAGACGCCGGAGGTGCCGCGTCGGTGCGAGCCGATCAG
>NZ_JBFAZW010000029.1:0-92292 GCF_040682015.1 Dactylosporangium sp. NPDC051485 | reverse complement strand
ACCGGCGTGCCCCCCCCCCACCACAACACCGCCGCCGGCCCGCCCCCCGGGGGCCCCCCCCAAACACCCCGGGCGCGCCCCGGCCCCCCGGGCCCCCCCCCCAGCCCCCTGGGTTGGTGATTATCTGCCGGGAAGTTCGATCGCCGAACGCTCTGACCGGCCTCGCCGTCGTCGCGGGTCAGTTGCCGCCGATGCCGGTGTCCATGACCTTCGCGGACGCCTGCACCTGGGCGCGCTTGGTCTCCTTGCCGCCGGTCGTGGTGATCGTGTACGTGTGGGTCTCGACGCTGCCGACCGGGCCGCCGCAGGAGAACGTGAACGTCTCGGTGCCGGTGGCCGGGTAGTTGCCGTAGCTGCCGGGCAGGTCCGGGTTGTCCACCGACAGGCCCACGCCGGTCGCGCCCGTGACCTTCCACTTGATGATCACCGGTACCGCCTCGGCGCGGTACACGGCCGTGCCTTCGGGGCATTTGGGCTGCTGCACGATCTTGAACTCGACGATCTTGGTCTTGCCGCTCGGCTTGCTGTTCTTGGTCGGGCTCGGCTTCAACGACGAGGTGGCACCGGCCGGCACCATCGACGGCGAGTCGGACGGTGTTTCGGCCGTGTCGGAGGAACAGCCGGTGGTGCCCAGCGCGGTGAGCGCGATCGCGGCGGTGGCCACCGAGAGGCGGACGGTCCTGCGGTTCATGGTGTGCCTCCCGGCTGCAGGCGTTGGGTGATGCCTCTGACGTTATGGGCATCCCGACCCGGGCTGATCCTGGATTCGTGCCACACCCGGCAACCTCCGACGACCCGGACGCCGCGCGGTCCACGCGCAGCGTGGAGGGGATCTCCGTCCTTTACGACGGAGAGGATGTCAAACGAGCCCGGCGTCGTGCACGAGCATGGCCACCTGGGTGCGGTTGTCCAGGTCGAGCTTGGTCATGATGTGGGTCAGGTGGGCCTTCACCGTCGCGACGCTCATGCCCAGCTCGGCGGCGATCTCCGCATTGGTCCGGCCCTGGGCCACGCCGACGGCCACGTCGCGCTCGCGCGGGCTCACCGCGGCCAGCTGGGCGCGGGCCCGCTCGTAGGCGGCGGCGTCGGCGGCGACCCGGGCCATCAGGCGGCGGGTCACGGCCGGGGACAGGATCGGGTCGCCCGCGGCCACCCGCCGGATCGCCTCGACCAGCCGCTGCGGGGGCGTGTCCTTGAGCAGGAAGCCGCTCGCCCCGGCGCGCAGCGCCCGCACCACGTGCTCGTCGGTGTCGAACGTGGTCAGCACGACCACCTCGGGCGGCTGCGGGCGGGCGCGGGCGCGGCGGGTGGCCGCGATGCCGTCGACCCGGGGCATGCGCAGGTCCATGAGCACCACGTCGGCCGCGTGGCGGTCGAGGGCGGCGGGGACCTCGTCGCCGTCGGCGACCACGGCGGACACCTCGATGCCCGGGGCGCCGTCGAGCATCATCGTGAGGGCCGCCCGTACCAATGGATCGTCGTCCACGACCAGGACGCGCACTAGGTCCGGCACGGCAGCTCCGCCCGCAGCCGGAACTCGCCCGTCGCGGTCACCGCGTGCGCGAGGGTGCCGCCGGCAAGGCCAACCCGCTCGGTCAGGCCGACCAGCCCGACGCCCGAACCGGACAGGTCCGGCACGCGCTCGGCGACCGGGTTGCGCACGTCGATGACCAGCCGCCCGTCACCGGTGCCCAGCGAGACAGTGACCGGCTGGCCGGCGGCGTGCTTGCGCGCGTTGGTGAGCGCCTCCTGCACGACCCGGTAGGCGGTGCGCCCGACCACCGGCGGCACGTCGGGCGCGTCGGCGGCGTCGTGGAAGTGCACCGTCTGGCCGGCCGCGACCGCCTCCTGCACCAGCCGGGGCACGTCGGGCAGGGAGTGCACGACGCCGACCTCCTCGTGGCGCAGCACGGCGATCACCTCGCGCAGCTCGTCGAGGGCCTGGTGGACGCCGACGCGGATGACCCCGGCGGCCTCGGCGAGGCGCTCGGGCGGTGCGTCGGGCCGGTACTGCAGCGCGCCCGCGTACATCGCCAGCAGCGACAGCCGGTGCGCGAGCACGTCGTGCATCTCGCGCGCGATCAGGGTCCGCTCGGCCAGGCGCGCCTCATCGACCCGCCGCCCCTGCTCGGCCTCGGCCCGCCAGGCCCGCTCGCGCAGCGACAGCAGCAGCTCGTGACGGGCCCGCGCCCACACGCCCCAGCCGAACAGCGCCGCATAGGCGGCCGCCATCAGCAGCAGCCACCAGCCGTAGCCGAGGCCGGGGTACGAGCGCCACCACCCCTGCACCGCGTGCCCGGCGATGCCGACGGCCAGCACCGCCAGCGCGCCGCGCAGCGGGCGCCTCCGGGCCGCGTTGAAGGTCGCGAAGGTGGCCGCCGGGGTCGCCGCCGGCGAGAGCGCCGCCAGCACGCCGAGCGCGAGGCCCACCCCGACCGGCCGGTAGGCCGCCGCGACCGCCCCGGCGATGCCGAGCGCGGCGGCCGCGACGTCGAGTGGACCGTGCGAGCCGAGGAGGCTCCCCGCGCTCAGCGCGCCGATCGCGACCCCCGTCAGGACGACCGCCCCCCGCGACGGCCCGCACGTACCCACGGATCGAGGGTAGGTGGTGACCGCGCGGGCCGGCCACCGACCAAAGTCGTATGCGCCCGCGCGGGCCGGTCGATGCGGGCCGCCCCGGCCCGCGCCCACACTCAGCGGCATGACATCACCACTGCAGCGGGCCGGGGTCGTCGCGGCCGCCGTCGCCGCCGCCGAGGCCGTGTTCCTGCTCGTGCACCACGCCGCGGGCGTGGACCTCACCGTCCCGGGCCAGGGGTCCGTCGGCGCCGTCGCGGTGGGCGCGATCGCCGCGCTCGCCGGGCTCGCGGCCTGGGGGCTGCTCGCGATCCTGGAGCGCGCGACCCGCCGCGGAAGGACCATCTGGGTCATCACTGCCGCAGCGGTACTGCTGGTGTCGCTGCTCGGCCCCCTCGGCGCGGCGACGGCGGGCGCGGTCGCCGGCCTGCTCGCCCTGCACCTGACCGTCGGCGCCGTGCTGCTCGCCGGGCTGCCCCGATGAGCGAGCACACGATCGTCCGCGAGCACGGGCGCTGGACCTACGGCACCGCCACCCTGCGCGCCCGCGGCACGATGCGCCGCGCCCTGCTGCACACCGACGCCGGCGACTTCGAGCTCGCCCCGGCCGACCGTCGCCGCCTCGGCGTGGTGGCCCGGACCGGCGACCGGCCCGTCGTCGCCCTGCAGATGAGCGGCGCCCGCGTCCCGGGTCCCGGACCGCAGGCGCGATGGAGCATGGGCCGGCACACCGCGACGCTGACCCGCGGCACCGACCGCATCGAGGTGCGGTGCGGCTGGCGCGGCACGCGGCTGCGGGTCGAGGTCACCGGCGACTGGGCCGAGCCGGAGCTGGTCGTGCTGACCGCCTGCTTCGCCGTGCTGAGCCGGCGCCGCCAGCGCATGCTCACCGCCATGGCCATCGCCGCCGCCACCTCGCCGGGCGGCTGACCTGCCCGCCATCCGAGGCGCGGCCGCCGTCATCCAGGCCGCCGAGCATCCGGGCGGCCTGGGGACCTGCCGGGTCCGCAACGGCCGCGCAGCATCCGGGTGACCGTGCAGCCGGTCGGCCTCTGATGTCTGCTGATGTGTTCCGCTGAGTGGTCATCGTCGCGGGGCGTCCGGGGAATCAGCTCCGGCGGCGGTAACCGGACACGCGACCTATCGCGGCTGCGTGGCGACGGACGCGCTCACTTCGATGCCCTCCTTGAGGGTCGCGGCGACCAGGCAGCCCCGCTCCGCCACCTGGACGAGGTGGGCGAGGTCCTCGGGCGGGCACGAGTCGCAGGTCACCTCGATGCGGATCGCGCCGAACCGGCGGGGGTTCGGCACGAACACGCCGGTGACCCGGCAGGTGGCGCCCTCGACCGGCACGGACCGGGCCTGGGCGGCGGCGTAGAACGTGCTCATGAAGCAGCCGCCGACCGAGGCAAGTAGCGTCTCGCCGCCCATCGGGCCCGCGTCCGACCCGCCGTGCGAGGACGGGCGGTCCATCACGATGCTGTGATCGCGGATACTCGCGACCGACGCCGTCTGCCCCTTTTGCGCCAGAGATACCGTCATTTCATCCATGCAGGCCATCCTTCCCCGAGTGGTCGTCGCGATGCGTGCGCACTGATGAAGTTGAGCAGGAGCATGCCTGGCCGTCAATATAAACGAATCCGTAGTATTGGTCCTCGTGTCGTTCTGGAAAGGCGTAGTTGGACGATGCAGAGCAATTGATGCACCGTGCCCGCGTGACAATGCCGGAGGCAGGTATGCGTAGTCCCCGAGTCCTCATCGTCGGTGCCGGACTGGCCGGCACGGCAACGGCGATCCGGCTCCTGCGGTTCGCTCGCAGACCTGTGGAGATCGTCCTGCTGGAGCGGCGGCACGACTACCGGTACGCGGGCGTTGCCTACCACCGCGACGGCAACCACTGGGACCACGTGTTCAACATCCAGGCCGGCCGCATGTCGGCGTTCCGCGAGGACGTCAACGACTTCGTCCGCTGGGCCAACCACGAGGCCGACCGCGGGGGCTGGCCCCCGCCCTGGACGGACTTCACGTTCGTCGAGCACGGCCCGGCCCCGCGCCGGATCTACCACGACTACCTGACCGACCGCATCGCGGAGGCGCGCCTGGAGGCGTACTCCGGCGTGGTCCTGGTCGAGGCCGAGGGCGAGGCGGTGGACCTCGACGTGCGGGCCGACCATGTCGAGGCGTCGATCCGGCAGCCGTCCGGCGACACCGCCACGCTGACGGCCGACCACGTCATCCTCGCGACCGGGATGGAGCTCAAGCAACCGGCGTTCGCCACCGACGTGCTCGAGCACGAAGCGTTCATCCGGCACCCGTATTCGACCGACGGTGTGCGGAGGCTGCTCGACGTGCCCGGCGACGCGTG
The DNA here is from genome assembly GCF_040682015.1 of Dactylosporangium sp. NPDC051485. Taxonomy (NCBI): domain Bacteria; kingdom Bacillati; phylum Actinomycetota; class Actinomycetes; order Micromonosporales; family Micromonosporaceae; genus Dactylosporangium; species Dactylosporangium sp. NPDC051485. The sequence goes on along the minus strand of NZ_JBFAZW010000029.1, from coordinate 87,350 downwards.
CGTCGTGATCGTCGGCACGGTGCTGAGCGCATACGACTCCGTGGCGCTGCTGCTGCGCCGGGGGCATACCGGCACCATCCACCTTGTCTCCAGGTCGGGCACCACACCCCGGACGTATCCGGACGACCACCAGCACGGTGTGGTCCGGCTCGCCGCGCCCGCACCGCTGCTGGAGCCGTACCGGGACCGGACCGAGTTCCTGGCGCGTGTGGAGGCCGCCTGGGAGGCCGCGTGCGCCGCCGTCGCCCGCGAGCATCCGGACATGGATCGGCGGATCGTCACGGAGCGGGTGGCCAAGGCGTGGGAGCCGTATCTGCCGGCGGTCATCGAACAGATCCCGACCGGCGACCTGCGGCAGCTGCTCGACGAGTACGGCACGCAGATCGCCTCGCTGCGGGTCGGCGCGGTGCCCTACACGACGACGATCGTCGAGCACGCCATGTCCTCCGACCACGGCTCGCTCGAACTGGTCGCCGGGAAGGTCGAGCGGGTCAGGCCGGGCGCGTCCGGGCGGCTCGACGTCGTCGTCGCCACCCGGGCGGAGACCCGCGTCATCACGGCGGATCTGGTGGTGTGCAACTTCGGCCGACAGTCCGACTACACCAACGTCGACTCTCCACTGTGGACGAACCTGCTGGTCAACGGGCTCGTCACGCCGCACCGGCGCACCGGGCGCGGCATCGAGATCAACGACCGGGGCACGCCGCTGCGCCCCGGCGGCGAGCCGATCGAGACGCTGTCGGCCATCGGGGTGATGCGCGAAGGCGACGAGATCGTGCGCAACGGCCGTACCGGAGCGTTCGCGTTCAACCTCGCCGCGATCAAGAACCACTCCATCGTGGTCGCCGCGCACGTGATCGAGCGGCTCGAACGGCAGGGCGCCGACGCGGAACACCCGCCCGCGCTGCCGGCCGACGAGACCGCCCGCGCCGCGTTCGAGCAGGCCGTCTCGATGGAGGTCAAACGGCTCGCCGCGCGGTCCCGGGCCGTGCGGGAGCGCCTCGACGCGCAGCTGGCGACGCACCTGCGCGCCGACGGGCGCTTCGCCGCGGTCCCGGCCGGCGCGCGCGGCCGGCCGATGCGCGCGGCGGTCAACCAGGCCGCGATCCAGCGGCTCACGGACGTCTCGGTGACACCGCGCCAGCTGCGCCGGCAGCTGGGCATCACGCACGAGGAAGATGCGGAGAGTCCGTGACCGAACAACACATCCGTGGCGTCCTGCTCACCCACGGCACCGACACGGTGGTGGGGGGTCCCTGCAACCGCACCGGACGGCCGGTGGAGGGTTCGATCCTCGTCACCCCGTCGCTCAACCCGGGGCTGTACGACGCACTCATGACCGCCCGCGCGGTCGTCTGCAGCTCCGGCGGGCGGACCGGGCACATGCAGTCCATCTGCCGGGCCAAGGGCATCGCCGTCCTGCGGGTCGAGCCGGCCGACCTGGACCGGCTCGCCGGTCACGTGACGCTCGACCTGGAGCGCGGGTCGGTGATCGTCGGCGCGACCGGCGACACCGGGCCCGCGGGGACGCACAGCACCGCGGCGCCTCCGGACCTGCTCGGCTCGGCCTGCGCGGTGGTCACCGACCTCGGGGACATCCGCCACCTCAACGCCGGCGGCCCACACGCGGCCCACGTCGAATCGTTCTTCCTGCGCGAGGAGTTCGTGTGCTTCTCCTCGGCGCTCAGCCCCATTGACGCCCTTCGCGGCGGGGCCGCCGTCAACGCCTACGGACGGGCGATCGCCCAGCGGTTGCACGAGTGCGTCGAGGCGCTCCTGCCGGGACAGCGGCTAATCCTGCGCATGCTCGACCTGCGCTCCAACGACGCGGTCCACATCACTGGTGAGGCGACGGTCCCGAGCGAACCCAACCCCGACATGGGTCTGCACGGCACCCGCTGGCTGCTGCGCTCGCCCGCCTATCCGCAGGCGCTGCACGTCATGCTGGACACGCTGCGCGACCGGCTCGGTGCCGAGGCCGAGCGGGTGCACCTGTCGGCGCCGTTCCTGACCGACGCGGAGGAGTTCGCGAAGCTCCGGCCGCACCTCGGGCTGTCGACGGAGACGCCGCTGTCCGCGTTCATCGAGACGCCGGCGGCGGTGCACGCCACGTCGGCGATCTGCGCCGCCGGTGCCGACGAACTGTTCGTCGGCACCAAGGACCTGGTGCAGTTCTACCTCGCCGCCGACCGCAGCAACCATCTGGTCGCCGAGTCCTACCGGACCCGGCACCCGGCCGTCCTGGACGGGCTGCGCCGGGTCATCGAGGACGCCCGCGCCGCCGGCACCCCGGCCCGGGTGTTCGCGCTCGGCGCCGACCTGGAGCACTACCGCGCGCGGCTGCCGGCCCCGACCGGCTACATGATGTGCGTGTCCGAGCTCATCGCCCGTGGCCGGCGCAACTGAGCACGTTGAAAGAACCATTGTCGCGCCGGTGATGGGACTGTGGTGGGCGTGACAGCTGCCGTGCCCCAGGACTCGTGGCACGTGGTCAGGACGGCGTTGCGCGGCGCGGACGAACGGTTCCGGGCGATGCTGGTGGCCGCTCCCGACGCCGGGGCGCCGGCCACGGCGCAGTGGTCCATCGCGGAGTCCGCCGCGCACGTGCTCAGCATCGCGCAGCTGTATGTCTTCCTGCTCGAGGAGGGCGCCGAGCCGCTGCCGGTGCCGGGCATCGAGGGCATCCTGTCGACCACCAACGTGGACACCGTCGCCGACGTCAACGACTACGTGCTGCGGTATTTCACCGAGCGCGACGCGGCCGTCCTCGCCGAGCGGCTCGGCACCGCGGTCGGCCGGATCCTGGCGGCCACCGAGCACACCGACCCGCGGACACCGGTCCGCTGGCTCGGCGACTCGCTGGTGCCGGTCGCCGGCGTGCTCGCCCACCTCGTCAACGAGCTGCTGGTGCACGGCTGGGACATCGCCCGCGCGCTGCGGGTGCCCTGGCCGATGCCGGATGAGCACGCCGCCCTGTATTGGGAGCTGTTCTTTCTGGGCATGCTGCGGCTCGAGTACGGCGCGCTGCTCAACATGTCGCTCAAGATGCCCCGCCGGCCGACGGCGGTGCAGTTCCGGTCCGCGTTCACGACGACCGAGACGATCGTCCTGGGCGACGGCCGGGTCTGGATCGCGCCGCCGGGGCATCCGCACGACGTGCGGGTGTGGTTCCGGCCGGCCCGGTTCAATCTGCTGCTCTTCGGCCGGATCGGCACAGCGCACGCCGCCGTCCGGCGCGACGTCGTGGTCGGCGGGCCGCGCCCCTGGCGGCTGCCGGGCTTCCTGCGGGTCGTGCACATGCCCAACGGGCGGCTGGCGCCGCCACGCACGGGCTCATGATCGGGTCGTCGCGGTCAGGCGGCCAGGTCCTGGCGGTGCGCCGCCCGGAGAGCGCCTCTGCGGACCTCCAGCAGCGCGAGCAGCACCGGCGGGTCGATGCCGCGCATCGGCCGCAGCTGCAGGGCGACGTCGCCGAGGTTCGTAGTGCCGCTGACGGTGAGCGGGCCGACGGAGCCGATGGTGACGCGATGCTCGTGCAGGTGTGCGACGTCGACGCCGTCGATCGGCACCGCGATGGAGTGGGCGAGGACGAACCAGCTGCCGGTCGGCACGCGGTCGAGCCGGAAGGGTCCGGGGCCGTCCAGGACGGTGCAGCGGGCCGGCCGGCCCTCTGGGATGGGCCCGGGGAACAGGCCGATGTAGATGGGCCCGCCGCGGTCGGCGGGCCGTTGCAGCGCCCGGCCGCTCAGCACGCCCCCTGACGGCAGCGCGGGCAGCTGATGGATCTCGGACGCCTGCCCGTGCAACTGGCGATACGCGGTCGGGGTGAGCCCGACACTGCGGGTGAACCGCGAGCTGAAGGTGCCGACGCTGGTGTAGCCGACGCTGAGGCTGATGTCGGTGATCTTCAGGGAGGTGGTCAGCAGCAGGCGCTTGGCCTCCTCGAGCCGGATGGCCGACAGGAACCGGCCGGGCGACATGCCGGTGACGCGCTGGAAGACCCTGGTGAAGTGGAACTTGCTGAACGACACCACCCGGGCAAGGTCGGAAATGGTGAGTGGCTCGCCGATGTTTTCGTGCATGAAATCGACGACGCGCTGTATTCTAGCTTCGCTTCTGCCGGGCATTCTTCTCCCCCTGAAATGTGCAGGTTTGTTGCGCGCCGTAATGGCAATCGGCCTGGTCGCGTGAATCGATCGCAGGCCAACTTCCTCGTAATCGAGGATCATCGATCATGATGCTAGCGGGTTCACCGGCGGCGGGCAACGCACGATGCGCAGCGTAGCGGACCGCTTTAGCGGTTTGCGCCGGAAGGTGACCCGGCGTCACGAACTGCATTGACAGATATCGTCAGATCGGTGTTACCGGCTGGTTCGATGTAGCGTCGCGGCGCTGGTCCGCGTGAATTGGTTTGATCCGGCGTGTTCTGATCGGATTTCACGCACTGTTGTCCGTGTGGCGGCGGCCGGGAGACGTAGGCGGTCCGTGATGTGAGATGAGTAACGGGGTGTGTTTTTCACGTAGGACCGCAGCGTCGGTGGTGGATGGACCGATCAGTCACATATCTGACAGTTCGAAGGCTTGACCTGCACGGTGCGGCGCTGATTCGCACCCGAACGAGTCGGTGAGCCCGCTGCGCGCGTGCTCCGGGCGGGTGTGCCGGCGACCTGTCGTGCGCACTAGCCGCCGTGTCGGAAGCGGCAACCGCCAGCCCGTCACAGGTGTCACAACGCGCAGGTATCAGCAGCGTGTCCGGTGTCGGAAGAATCCGTGTCACCAGCGATGGAAAGGCTCGCCCGGCGTTGCATTTCCGGGACTCATCTCCGGGTGAATACCGTGCAGGAGGTTGCGCCTCGAGTGCAGATGAAATGCAGGTGAAGGTGCGGCGACGGCATTATTCAAGTGCCGGCGGCGGTGCGCACGGTCGGAGGTGATGTGCACCGGCCGTGCTGGCGCAATGGACTGAGGGCTTTGCCGTCACCTGGATCTCTCCGGTGGCGGTAAGGCCACCGCAGCGGCGCCGCCGCGCACCATCCCCGGCCCCGCCGTCGCAGGGCCGGCCCGGCTGCTGCCGGTGCCGCAACCTGGAAGGGGCCACCCGACCGGCGCGCGCCGAGAATGAAATCCAGCCCGGCGGCGTCGCCGCCGTCGCTCCGAGCACGGACGAGGGAGAGCTCGATGCCACCCCACGACGCGGACCCGGTGACCATGGAGGTGCCGCAGCTCAGCCTGTTCGTCAAGCACGCGTCGGCGGAGGAGCTCGACGGCCTCGTGCACGGCGAGCGCGGCCCCGAGCTGCTGGAGCGGCTCGCGGTCGGCATGCCGGGCGTGTTCCGCCCCGATCGCGCCGCCGGCACCGAGGCGGTGGTCCACTGGGCGCTGCGGGACCTGGGTCCGGATGGGGCCGTCTACGAGGTCGTGATCACGCACGGCACCTGCGCGGTGTCGCCGGTGCCGGCCCGCCGTCCCACGCTGACGCTGAGCATCGGCGCCGTGGACTACCTGAAGATGGTCACCGGCAACGCCAATCCGGTGCTGATGTTCATGCGCGGCCGGATCCGGGCGAAGGGCGACCGCATGCTCGCCACCAAGTTCCCCGGGCTGTTCGACATCCCGAAGGCCTGACCCAGACTGGAAAGGACCACGTGCATGCCAGAGCCAACCGTGTATGCCTCGCTCGCCGCCGACGGCGAGGGCGTCGACGCCCTCGTGGCCGGTCTCTCGCCGGACGGGTGGAGCACGCCGACGCCCGCGGTGGGATGGACCGTCGCGCACCAGATCGCGCATCTGGCGGCGACGTTCCGGCTGGCCGGACTCGCCGCGAGCCGGCCCGAGGACTTCAAGACGCTGATGGCCGGGCTGACCACCAACTTCAACTCCAACGTCGATCACGCCCTCGCCGAGTACCTGGCCGAGCCGCCCGAGGTGCTGCTGCGCCGCTGGCGGCACGAGCGGGCATGGGCCCAGTCGGCGCTGACCGCGGTGGCGCCCGATCAGCCGGTGCCGTGGCTGGTGCGCCCCATCCCGGCCGGCGTGCTGGCCGCGGCGGGCATGATGGAGCTCTTCGCGCACGGCCAGGACGTCGCCGACGCGCTCGGCGCGCGCCGCACCCACACCGACCGGCTCGAGCACCTCGTCGCGTTCGCCGTGCGCACGTGGGACTTCGGTTACCAGGGGCGCGGGCTGACGCCGCCGGACGCCGAGTTCCGGTTCGAGATCACGCTGCCGTCGGGCCGGCTCTGGCAGTACGGGCCGCAGGACGGTCAGCGCATCACCGGTCCGGCCGTCGACTTCTGCCTGCTGGTGTCCCGCCGCCGGCACCGCGACGACCTGGCGGTGAAGGCCGAGGGTGCGGACGCCGACGCCTGGCTGGATCTCGCACAGGCCTACCGCGGGCCCGCGGGCACCGGCCGGCAGCCGGGGCAGTTCGCCGCCCTGCAGGGCTGAAGGTGTCGCTGCCGGGTCCGCGCCGCGGACCCGGCAGCGCGACGAGCCGGGCCCCGATGACGCCTTACGCGGAGCGGGGTCCGGTGTGGTCCGCGACCAGTCCGAAGCGGCTCGACACGTAATGTTCCTGGGCCATGCGGCGCAGCGCGGCCATGGCGGCGGCCAACAGGACGCTGCGGACGACGGCGGCGGCCCGGTCGGCGCCGACCCCGTCGGCGGGCAGCAGGTCGAGCTCCTTGACGGCCTGGGTCTCCGCGGCGGCGGCGTAGTCGTTGAAGAACTCCATCCGGCAATCGCAGCCCAGCCGGCGCAGGGTGGCGATGACGGCGGTGAGCCGCTCACGCGCGGGTGCCTGCTTCCCGACCTGCCAGCCGAGGTCGTCCAGCAGCGTGTCGACGTCCGAGCGCGCGCCGGGCAGGTGTTCGGTGCTGCTGCCCGGGGCCGGTTCCGGCACGGGGTGGGCCTGGTCGACGAGCTCGTAGAGCTGCGGCAGCGGCTGCTGGTGATCCTCGATGGCCGCGAGCAGCTGCCGGACGGTGGTCAGTTCGAGCTGGCCGATCTGCGTGAGCGCCTTGATCAGCTCCAGCCGCCGCAGGTGGACCTCGCCGTAGGCGGCCTGGTTGCGGCCGGTCGCGGTGCCCGGCGGGAGTAACCGTTCGCGCAGGTAGAACTTGATCGTTGGAATGGACACGCCTGCCTGTCTGCTGAGGTCAGAGATGCGCATTGGCTACCCTCGAAGTAGGCATCGATAACTGGGCCGTCGGCGCAGCGTGGCCGCGGACATCGCTGTGACAGCTGTGGCGGCCGCCCCCGTGATCGCCGCCAAGAGTTCAGCGAGTTGCTCGCACGGAAACCACCATCCCCCTTCGTTCGTCTCCATGCGGGCCACCGCCTCGGGCCGGGCAGCATGCAGCGCCGCGCGCACGAGGTGCCGTGGCTGATGCCGTCCGGGGCCAGGCCGGCTGCCCCCTTCAGAACCAGTGTGTGCCGCTTCTACCGGGTTGTCTCCTTCTACGTTGCGGCGCTTGACGGCCCGTGTCGCGGCATTTGACGGCCTATGTCGTGGTGCTCGAGGACCATGCCGCGACCCGCCGGGCGGCGGCGAGGGCCGCCCAGGCGGTGAGTTCGACCAGGGGCCGGTCCTCCGGCTGCTCCTGCCGGAACCGCTCGATGACACCCGGGCCGACCTGGTAGGCGGCGATCGCGGTCAGCAGCGCGAGCCGTCCCGCCGGCCGGTCGCGCGGGTCGAGCCGGGCGACGTCGGCGTCGGTCCAGGCGCTGCTCAGGCCGGGAGGCGTGCCGTCCCAGGCGGCGAGCCGGTCCAGGACCAGCGTGCGGACGGCCGGCGGCACCGAGCGCTTGCCGGCCTCCTCGACGGCGCGGCCGGCCCGCGCGAACGCGTCCGCGAGCCGCGGCGTGGAGGCGGCGAACACGGCGGCGACGCGCCCGTCGCCGGGTGCGGCCGGCAGAAGCTCCAGCGCCGCTCCCGGCCGCACATGCCGGCGGGTGATCGGTGCCATGACGCGGCCGAACACCTGTTGCAGCCCGCCGCGCAGCGCGGCCGGCACCCGCGGCGGGATCGGCGACTCGTCCAGGAAGACGCTCACCATCCGGTTCAGGTAGTGGAAGACCGCGGCCACGGCGACGAGCTCGTCGCCGTAGCCCGCGGTGCCCGGCGGCCGCGACCGGACGGCCCCGCCGCTGGTGGCGGCGGCCGCGGCCCAGGCGGCCGCCGCGCGCAACTCGGGGTCCCGCGCCGACGCGCCCCGGCCGGCGCCGATGTCGACCGGGTCCCGGCCGCGGACCAGCCCGCGCAGCGCGGTGCCGTGCACGTCGACGCAGTACGGACAGCGGTTCGCGGCGGAGACGGCCGTGGCGACCGTCTCCTTCACCGCGCGGGACGCGACGCCGGAGCTCAGCAGCGACTCGCGCAGGATCATCCAGGCGGCCGCCATCACCTCCGGCGCGGGGGAGTGCAGGCTGATCGGTGGGGCCAGCATGCCGAAGTCGTCCTCGGTCTGCCGGTACACCGCAGCCGTCAGGCCGGTCGCCGCGGCCGGGTGCACCGGCGTCACGTGCCGCACCTGCGCGAGGGTGCCGCGCCTGGTCGCCCGGCTCAGAAACCCGCCCACGACCCGGCCGTCACCCGGCCGGCGTCGCCGCGCGGGCGAGCCGTGCCATCGCGTCGCGGGCCATGGCGTCGCGGGCCGCCGCGTCCCGGGCGGAGGTCGACCCGTCGGGGGCCGGCGCGCCGTAGCGGACCTGGACCCCACGCCGGCGGGCCTCCGCCACGATGGCGGGGACGGCCCGCTCGGCGAGCGCGGCGATGGTCAGCGCGGGGTTCACGGTCAGCGCCCCCGGCACCGCCGAACCGTCGGTGACGAAGATGCCTGGGTGCCGGCGCAGCTCGTGCCGGTCGTCGAGGGCGGAGGTACTCGGGTCGTCGCCGATGCGGCACGACGCGAGCGGGTGCACGGTGTACGCGCCGACGACCTCGTTGGTCCACGGCATCACCCGGGACAGCCCGTCGCGTTCCAGGATGTCGCGGACGTCGGCGTCGGCGAGCGCCCAGCCGTGCCGGGTGTTGGCGGTCGGCACGTAACTGATCGAGCTGCGGCCGAGCATCTGCTGGGAGATCCGCACGGCGTTGCCCGAGGGCGGCGGCGGTCCGAAGACGCCCTCGTTGTCGTCCTCGGACATGATGAAGATCGTCATCCAGGACTGCCAGGTGCGCAGCAGCTCCTTCTTCTGTGCGCCGAACCAGCTCGGGCCGGTCGCGTCCGGCACCTGCGCCAGGATCGTGCCGAGGCCGGGCGGGAAGTACAGCTGCTCCAGGGAGTACCGGTCGAACTCCGGCAGGCTGCCGTCGAGGCGGTCCCAGCTGGCCACGACCGGACCCTTACCGATCTGGTAGGCGGCGTACGCGGCGTCGCCCCGGTCGAGCCCGAGTAGCTCGCGGGCCCGGTCCTCGTCGATGACGGCGGTGTTGAGCCGCTCGCCGTTACCGGAGAAGTACCGCCCGACGGCGTGCGGCATCGGGCCCAGGTCGGCCTCGGAACGCTGCAGGATCACCGGGGTGGCGCCGGCGCCGGCCGCGAGCACGACGACCTTCGCGTCGATCTGCCCGTCCGCCACCTCGACGCGGTAGTCGACGTCGTCGATGACCGAGTAGTGCACCCGGTAGCCGCCGTCGGCCGTGCGGGTCAGCTTCTGCACCTCGTGCAGCGGCCGGATCTGCGCGCCGTGCGCGACGGCGGCCGGCAGGTAGTTGAGGGTCAGCGACCGCTTGGCGTCGTACCGGCAGCCCGACATCATCCAGTTGCAGTTGGTGCACAGGTCGCGGTCGATGGCCGCCGGGACCGGGTTCGCCGTGCGGCCCGCGTGCGAGCAGGCGGCCGCGAACAGCCCGCCGGCGAAGGTGACGTCGTTCCAGTTCTGCTGGGTGACCGGCAGCGCTTCGGACACCCGGTCGTACCACGGCTCCAGGACGTCGCGGCTGAGCACGGACGGCCACATGCGCCGGCCGGTGCCGCCGGTACGCTCGAACACGAAGCGCGGCGCGCGGGGCATCGCGGCGAAGTAGACGACGCTGCCGCCGCCGACGCAGTTGCCGCCGAGCACGCTCATGCCGTCGCCGAGGACGAAGTCGAAGATGCGGGTCGAGGACGAGCCGAACTTGAAGTCGTGCTCGTACTCGTCGGCGGACAGCCACGGCCCGCGCTCCAGGACGACCACCTTGGCGCCGCCGGCAGCCAGGTGGTAGGCGGCGATCGCACCGCCGAAACCACTGCCGACGACGAGGACATCGGTCTGTTCCACGTGGGTCATGCGGGACTCCCGGTCGGGGTCGTGTCGGGGTGGAGGTCGGCCAGCGGCCGGCCGTAGGAGAACGCGTCGAAGCGCCACAGCCCGGTCGCGTCCGGCCGCTGGAAGCCCAGCAGCCGCAGGCCCGGATGACCGTCGGCGATCGCGTCGACGGTGTGCATGTGGGGCGCGGCGTCGAAGGCCATGTAGCTGAACATGACCAGGCCGACCCACACCTCCTTCTCCGGGTGCCCGGCCGCGGTGAGCCGCTGCAGCAGCCCGGCCCGTTCGGCGTACTGCAGGCCGACGAAGGCGGGCACCGCGTCGTCGAGGACCACACCCAGCTCGGCGGCGTACTGCGCGGCGTGCTCGTTGAGGTCGTCGACGAGACCGTCGAGCAGCCCGGCGATCCCTCCCGCCGGGTCTTGGAGCACCTCGAGGGCGCCGGCCGCGACGGCGCCGTCACCGGTGGCCGCGCCGGCGACGGCCCGGTCACCGTCCCATCGGCGTTCACCGGGCAGGACGGTGTCGGCGAAGGCCTCGAGCGTCATGGTCCACCATTCGGGCGGACGGAGGTTGTCTGGCGTCACGGCGATACCGCCTATGGATTCGACGGGACAATGGGCATTGCAAACGCCGCTTCATCCTCCGAAGCACCGCGAATCGCGGGCACCTCCCTGCTTGCGGCGTCGGTTCCGAGGCGGGCGTGTCGCTGCGTGCTGTGTTCGTTGACCGTCGCGGCGGGCCGGGCGTGTACTGGCAGCACCGATCGGGAGGTTTGATGATCGCGGGACGCATCGCCGCTTCGGTGGCGCAACGACAGGTCAAGTACGTCACCCCGGTGTCGCCCGCCGCAGCGCGCGGGCTGGTCGCCGACGTGTACGCGCAGGTGGTGGAGGACTTCCGCATCGTGGTGCCACCGGCCATGCTGCACTCGCCGGCACCACGGGTGCTCGCCGGCTACTGGATGCTGCTGCGCGAGACGATGGTCGCCTCCGGTGCTGTCGACCGGCACGCCAAGGAGCTCGTCGCGAGCGCGGTGTCGGTCGCCAACATCTGCCCCTACTGCGTCGACATGCACACCGCCGCGCTGTATGGGCTGGACGGTGAGGGTGACGCCGACGCCATCGCGCTGGACCGAACCGCCGATGTGCAGGATCCGCGGACCCGGGCGCTGGTCGAGTGGGGGCGGGCGGCGCACCTGCCGGACGACCCGGCGCACGCGCCGGCGCCGTTTCCCGAGGCGCACCGCGCCGAACTGGTCGGCGTGGCGGTGAGCATGCACTACCTCACCCGCATGGTCAACGTGTTCCTGCCGGGCTTCCTGTTGCCGCCGCGGCTGAATGCGACCGCCCGCAGGCGCTTCAAGCGCGGGGTCGGGCGAGTGCTGGCCCCGACGCTGCACGGCGCCCGGCCGGCCGGACTCGCGCTGCCGATGTTGCCGCCGGCGGACCCGCCCGCGTCCGCGGCGTGGGCCTTCGCCGACGCCGGGATCGCGGCGGCGGTGGCCCGCTCCTACGCCGCTTTCACCGAGGCCGGTGAGCGGGTGGTGCCGGTGTCGGTGCGCGAGTTGCTTTCGCGCGAGGTGTTGCGCTGGCGGGGTGCGGAGACCGGGATCAGCCGCGACTGGTGCGAGGATCTGCTGCTGGAGCTGCCGGAGCCGGACCGGTCCGCCGGTCGGCTCGCGCTGCTCACCGCGTTCGCTTCCTACCAGGTCGATGCGGAGGCGGTCGGGGAGTACCGCCGTGTGGTCCCGGCCGACGATGCGCTCATCGAGCTGGTGGCCTGGTCCGCCTTCACTGCCGCTCGCCGGGTTGGTGAGCTGCACCTGCCGGCCGGCTCCCGGGTGGGCTGAGGGCACCGCACGGCAGAGGACGCGGTCCTGGTGCGCTCAAGGGGACGATGGTTCGTGCATCAGCCGTCGATCCGCTGGAGGGACACATGCCGACCGTGCTGGGCTCTTTGCGCAGTCTCGCCCTGACACCATCGCTGGCGAAGGTCAGTTTCGCCGGCCGGGGCTTTCCGGTCACACCGACGGCTGCCACCCGCCATCTGGAGGAGGTTCCGCAGGCCGTCGTCTGTGGTTTCGAGTGGGCTATCGACGCCCGCGATCAGTGGGAGCTCGAGTGCCGGCTCAACCTCGTCGGACCTGAGATGCGGGGCTTCGCCTATGAGGGCGCGACGATGGCGTACACGGTGCTCGACGCGATGCGCGGAGGTCGCGGTACCCGAACCCGGGAACTGCTGCGCGGACCGGGCAGTCCGCATATCTTCCTCACCTACATCGGCATCGGCTTCGCGATGTCGCATCTGCCGCGGCCGCTGTGGAAGCGTGTGGTGCCTGATCTGACCGGGCAGCCGTATCACCCGACGATGAGCTGGCTGGCGGTTGACGGCTACGGCTTCGACAAGGCGTACTTCGACACCGCGCGGGTGGTCGACGGCCAGCGCCGGCTGGCCCCGTACCCGTGGGAGGGCCGGGCCGACTACTTCCCGCACGCGATCGACCAGGGCATCGGACGCGCTCTGTGGTTCATCCACGGCGGCCGGCCGGCTGCCGTGAGCGAGGCGGTGGAGCGTTTCGAGCCGCAGCGCCGTGCGGATCTGTGGAGCGGCGTGGGACTTGCCGCCACGTTCGCCGGCGGCGCCGAGGCCGAAGAGGTGGCCGCGCTGCGCCGGTCCGCGCGGGCGCAGGATGAGACATATGAGCTGCATCTGGCCCAGGGCTCGGTCTTCGCCGCGAAAGCTCGTGCGTATGCCGGGTTCGTGCCGGCGCACACGGAGACGGCGGTCGACGTGCTCACCGGCCTGACCGTGGCGGCGGCGAGCGAACTGGCCGACGCCGTCGCCGATGACCGCGGTGGCGACGCCGCGGCGCCGCGGTACGAGCAGTGGCGGCACAGCATCCGGCGGCATTTCGCCGACACGTGGAGCCGCCTCCATGCGTGAGCGATGACCAACACATTCGGGGCCTGCGGATGACCGCAGGCCCCGAATGTGTGTCATGAGGGTGTCAGGCGGTGGCCGGCCGGCCACCGCCTGACAGGCCGCCGCCTTACGCCGCCATCTTCGCGTCTTCCTGGGCCTCGTGCATCAGGCGGGCCATGGCCAGCTTGCGCGCGTCCATCAGTGCCAGCAGGACCGGCGGGTCGACGGATCGGACCGGTTTGAGCTGCAGGTTGGAATAGATCACGGTCGCGGACGAGATTTCGAGTGGGCCGTGGGTCGCCACACATACCCGCGGGTTGTGCGGGTCCATCGTCGTGTAGAGGTCGTCGTCGGCAATCGACTGGGCCAGCAGGTACCAGTTGCCTTCGGGGACGGTGTCGAAACGGAACGGGCCGGGCCGGGTGAGCACCGTGCAGCGCACCGGCTGGCCCTCGGGAACGCGCTCGGCGAACAGGCCGATGAAGATCAGCCCGTTCTGGTGCGTGCTGGGCAGTCCGGCCCAGCCGGAGACCCGGGCCCGCGACGGGGTGGCAGGCGCCGCGTCCGGCTGCGGAGCCGTGGCGATCTGCGGTGCGTAGCCCCGGCGCCGCCGGTAGACCGTCGGTGACATGCCGACACTGCGGCTGAACCGCGAGCTGAAGGTGCCGACGCTGTTGTATCCGACCTGCATGCTGATGTCGACCACGCTCAACGACGTCGACACCAGCAGCCGCTTGGCCTGCTGCAGCCGTAGCGCGGACAGGAAGCGTCCGGGCGAGACCCCGGTGGTCCGTTGGAAGACCCGAGTGAAGTGGAACTTGCTGAACATGGCCGCCCGCGCCATGTCGTCGACGGTGAGCCGCTCGCCGAGGTTCTCGTGCATCGTGGTGATGGCTCGTTCCACTGCGAGTTCGATCGAGTCATCCATGACGCCTCCCATGAGCCGAGGATTCGAATCATTGAAGTCTGTATATAGACTGGTGTCCGATGCGGACCTGCAGCATCCCTACCGTCGAGTATTGGTGGGTTGCATTCATTGGCTACCGCTGCCGACCTGAGGGTCATCTCAGTGGCAGCTCGGCCTCGTCCGTCGGATCGACATTGACTGGCGCTGACACTACTTCAGGCATGTGGGCCTGACAATACCTGGGCCACCACCTGGAAGCGATTTAAAGGATTCAATGAATGTCACTCAATGTGATTGTTGGGAAAACGGATACTGGCACGACCGGGTGTAGATAGTCCAAATTTCCGGTCTCCGCTCCGTCGGTGCCCCGTCCCGACTGGACCTCGGCACGGCGTGAACAGCGGGTCTGTTGCCTGCGCGCGTGGAGCGGCCCGCCCTCGCATCTTTGAAGATGACAGGCTGTCAGGTGCTGCGTAGATTTGTTCAAAGATCGTCTCAGGTGGCGTCGCGTGTTAGGTGGGAAGCATTGTCAGGTCTACTAGGTGCATTTAGGCGCCGTATTCTGACCCCGAATATGGCGGACACCAAAATTGACGTGCGCGGCTTTTACAAAAAGGACGAAAACGCGCGCGAGGTCCTTGAAAACATCGGTCGCTACTTTGTGACCGGTTACGCGTACGCGGCCGAGGCCGGTGCCGCCCGCGATGCCGAGGCCCCGCTGGAGGAGATTCCGGTGCGATTCCGCGGTTTCGCCTACGAAGGCGCCGCGATGTGCCTGGCGATCCGCGACGGCATGCCCATCGGCCACAGCCACCACGTCGAGGACTTCCTGGCCGGCCGAGGCGACCAGCACGTCTACATGGCCTACGTCGGCGTCGGCTGGGCGATGGCCCGGCTGCCGCGGATGTGCTGGTCCCGGCTGCACGCGCCGGATCCCCTGCTGCGCTGGCTCGTGCTGGACGGCTACGGGTTCCACCAGGCGTACTTCCATACCCGCCGTTACGTGCACGAGCAGTACCGCACCACCGGCTTCTCGTGGCCGGCGGAGGGGCCGAGCTGGTACGCGGACCGGGTGATCGACCAGGGCATCGGCCGGGCGATGTGGTTCGTGGGCGGCACCGACGTGCAGCGCGTCGCCGCCCTGCTCGACGCGTACGCTCCCGAGCGCCGCGCCGACATGTACAGCGGGGCAGGTCTCGCCGCCACCTACGCCGGCGGCGCCGCCGAGGACGAGCTGCTGTGGTTCTGGGAGCACGCCGGGCGGTACCAGGCGCAGGTGGCGCAGGGTAGCGCGTTCGCCGCCGGCGCCCGGGTCCGGGCCGGCCTCGTCGTGCCGCACAACGAGATCGCCACGAAAATCTTCTGCGGTCTGACGACGCAACAGGCGTCGGACATCACCGACCTGGTCCTCCCCGACCGGGCGGCCGACGGCGACCTGCCCGGCTATGAGCTCTGGCGGCAGCGGATCGCCCACGAACTGCCATCGGTCCGAGGCTGATCCGCCCCGCCCGGTGCCCCGAATCGCGCCCGGACGCGTGGCGAACCGTGCTTCTGAAAGAGAGGTCGTTTCCTGTGACCAGGATCGCCATTGTTGGTATGGCCTGCCGCTACCCCGATGCCGCCTCGCCGGTGGAGCTCTGGGAGAACGCGGTCGCCGGCCGGCGTGCGTTCCGGCGAATCCCCGATGACCGGCTGCGGCTGGAGGACTACTGGGACCCCGATCCGGCGGCGCCGGACCGGTTCTACGCCAGGCACGCGGCCGTGATCGAGGGCTATGAGTTCGACCGGATCGCGTACAAGGTCGCCGGCAGCACGTACCGCTCGACCGACCTGACGCACTGGCTGGCTCTGGACACCGCTGCCCTCGCGCTGGCGGACGCGGGCTTCCCGATGGGTGAGGGGTTGCCGCGGGAGCGCACCGGTGTCGTGGTGGGCAACACGCTCACCGGCGAGTTCAGCCGGGCCAACCAGCTGCGGCTGCGGTGGCCGTACGTGCGCCGGATGGTGGCCGCGTCGCTCAAGGACCAGGACTGGGACGACAAGCGGCTGGCCACCTTCCTGGAGGACTTCGAGAGCACCTTCAAGAGTCCGTTCCCGGCCGTCGACGAGGACACCCTCGCCGGTGGGCTGTCCAACACCATCGCCGGGCGCATCTGCAACCACTTCGACCTCAACGGCGGCGGGTACACCGTCGACGGCGCCTGCTCCTCCTCGCTGCTGTCGGTCGCGACGGCGTCCAACGCGCTGCTCGAGCACGACATCGACGTGGCCATCGCCGGCGGTGTCGACCTTTCCATCGACCCGTTCGAGATCATCGGATTTGCCAAGGCCGGCGCGCTCGCGACGGGGGAGATGCGGGTGTACGACCGCAACTCCAACGGCTTCTGGCCGGGCGAGGGCTGCGGCATGGTCGTGCTGATGCGCGAGGAGGACGCCCGCCGGGCGGGGCACCGGATCTACGCCTCGGTCGCGGGCTGGGGCATCTCCTCCGACGGCAGGGGCGGCATCACCCGGCCCGAGGTCAGCGGCTACCGCCTCGCTCTGCGCCGCGCATATGAACGGGCCGGCTTCGGCATCGAGACCGTCGGCCTGTTCGAGGGCCACGGCACCGGCACCAAGGTCGGCGACGCCACCGAGCTGCGCGCCCTGTCCGAGGCGCGGGCGCAGGCCGGACCCGGCGCAGCGCCGGCCGCGATCGGCTCGATCAAGGCGATGATCGGGCACACCAAGGCTGCCGCCGGTGTCGCCGGTCTCATCAAGACCGCGATGGCCGTGCACCACCGCATGCTTCCGCCGACGCTCGGCTGCGTCGACCCGCACGAGCTGCTGACCCAGGACCACGCACCGCTGCGGGCGCTGCGCCAGGCGGAGTCGTGGCCCGAGCGGGCCGAGGTGCGCGCCGGCATCACCGCCATGGGGTTCGGCGGCATCAATACCCACATCGTGCTCGACGGCACCGGATCGCGCCGGCGGATGCGTACCGACACCCGGCTGGGTAGCCTCGCCGCGTCGGTGCAGGACTCTGAGCTGCTGCTGGTCGACGCGGCGTCGGTGGACGACCTGCGCGAGCGGGTGAACGGTCTCATCGATTTCATCGGCCAGATCGCCTACGCCGAGCTCACCGACCTGGCCGCCACCCTGCACGCCGACCTGCGGGACCTGCCGTTCCGGGCGGCGGTCGTGGTCTCCTCGCCGGAGGATGCGCTGCACCGCCTCGAGCGGGTGCGTGACGCGCTCGACGCCGGTCAGACCCGGCTGTTCGCCGACCACGGCCGTGCGGTCTTCGGTCACGTCAACGGCCCGGGCCGGATCGGATTCCTGTTCCCCGGGCAGGGCTCCGGCCGGGGCGTCAGCGGTGGCATCCTGGGCCGGCGGTTCGTCGAGGCCGCCGAGACGTACACCGGCGCGGCACTGCCTGTCGCTGCCGACGCGGTCGCGACCGAGGTGGCCCAGCCACGGATCGTCACCGGTTCGATGGCCGGCCTGCGGGTGCTGGAGCGGCTCGGGATCGATGCGACGGTCGCGGTCGGGCACAGCCTCGGTGAGCTGTCCGCCCTGCACTGGGCGCAGGCGATGAACGAGCAGGACCTGCTGCGGATCGCCGCGCTGCGCGGACGCACCATGGCCCAGCACAGCGCGTCGGGCACCATGGCCGGCGTGGCCGGCCCGGCCGCGGCGGTCGCCGCCGTCATCGCCGGGATCCCGGTCGTCATCGCTGGGTACAACGGCTCCGCGCAGACCGTCGTCGCGGGCACCGAGGAGGGCATCGAGCAGGCGCGGACCGCGTTGCGTGACGCCGGCCTCGAGACCACGCGGCTGGCCGTGTCGCACGCGTTCCACTCGCCGCTGGTGGCGCCGGCCGCGGACGCGTTCGTCGCGGCGCTCGACGGCACCGAGTTCCTCCCCGTAGAACGCCGGGTCGTGTCCACCGTGACCGGCCAGGTGCTGCCCGCCGACGCGGACCTCCTGCAGTTGCTGCGCACCCAGATCACCGAACCCGTGCTCTTCTCCCAGGCGCTCGCGCAGGCCGCGACCGAGGTCGACCTCTTCGTCGAGGTGGGACCGGGGCGGGTGCTCGCGGGTCTGGCCTCGAGCACGACCGATGTGCCGGCGGTGGCCCTGGACACCGACAGCGAGTCGATGACCGGGCTGCTCAGCGTCGTCGGTGCCGCCTACGTGACCGGTGCCGCGAAGGTCCACCCGGACCTCTTCCGCGACCGGCTGACCCGGGCACTGAGCCTCGGCACCAAATTCTCGTTCTTCGAGAGTCCTTGCGAGGCGGCGCCACCGCTGGCGCTCGCGGCCTCGGCCACGACGGTCCCGGCCGTCGCGGAGCCGGTGCCCGTCGACCAGACCGCGTCCACTGTGGACATGCTGCGGCGGATCGTCGCAGAGCGTGCCGAGCTGCCGCTGGAGATGGTGCACGCCGGCAGCCGGCTGCTCGACGACCTGCACATGAGCTCGATCACCGTCGGGCAGGTGCTCAACCAGGTCGCGCAGGCGGTCGGGGTCCCGGCGGCGCAGCTGCCGACCAACCTCGCGACCGCGTCGCTCGGAGAACTCGCCGACATGCTCGATACGCTCGCCGCGACCGCCGACCCGGACGCGGCCACCTCACCGGGTACATCCGCGGAGGTGGCCGGTGCGGGTGCGTGGGCGCGGGCCTGGGCCATCGACCTGCGCGAGGAGCCGCTGCCGGCGCGGGAGGTGTCCCCGGCCAGCGGTGTCCGCGGGCACTGGCAGTTCTTCGCCAGCGCGGAACACCCCTATGCCGAGGCACTGCACCTCGCCCTGGAACACGGCCGGGTCGGCGAGGGCACCCTGGTGTGCCTGCCGGAGCAGTCCACCGAAGCCGACGTGCTCCTCGCGCTGCGCGGGGCGCAGGCCGCCGCCGCGGCCGGCCGCGGCCACCGCTTCGTCCTCGTCCAGTCGGGCGCCGGCGCGGCCGGCCTGGCCAAGACACTGCACCAGGAGGCGCCTCAGGTGCCGACGACGATCGTGCACGTGCCGCCGTCGGTGCCGGGCGCGATCGAGTGGATCGTGCGCGAGGTCGCCGCCACCACGAGTTATGCCGAGGTGTACTACGACGCCGACGGGGTGCGCCGGGTACCGACGCTGCGGGTGCTGCCGGTCACGCCGGAGCGGACCACGCAGGCGCTGCGGCAGGACGAGGTCCTGCTGGTCACCGGCGGCGGCAAGGGCATCACCGCGGAGTGCGCACTGGCCCTGGCTTTGGACACCGGTGCGCGACT
The DNA here is from genome assembly GCF_040682015.1 of Dactylosporangium sp. NPDC051485. Taxonomy (NCBI): domain Bacteria; kingdom Bacillati; phylum Actinomycetota; class Actinomycetes; order Micromonosporales; family Micromonosporaceae; genus Dactylosporangium; species Dactylosporangium sp. NPDC051485. Next base: position 68,012 of record NZ_JBFAZW010000029.1, on the reverse strand, counting down.
CGCCCTGGTGGGGCGGGCCGATCCGGCGCAGGACGCCGAACTCGCCGCCAACCTCCAGCGGATGCGCGAGGCGGGGGCGACCGTGTGGTACGGCCGGGCCGACGTGACCGACGCCGGTCAGGTCCGCGCTGTGGTCGCCGAGGCGGAGCGGGCGCTCGGCCCGGTCGCCGGCGTCCTGCACGGTGCCGGCCGCAACGAGCCCGCCGCACTGTCCAACGTGGATGAGCAGCGGATCCGGGAGACGTTCGCGCCGAAGATCGACGGACTGGCCGCGGTGCTCGACGCCGTCGACGTCGGGCAGCTGCGGCTGCTGGTGACGTTCGGCAGCATCATCGGCCGGGCCGGCCTGCGCGGCGAAGCCCACTACGCCACGGCGAACGAGTGGCTCGTGGCACGCACCGCTGCATTCGCCGAGCGCCGTCCCGACTGCAAGGTGCTGTGCCTGGAATGGTCGGTCTGGTCGGGCGTCGGGATGGGGGAGCGGCTGTCGGTCGTGGAGTCCCTGACCCGTGACGGCATCGTCCCCCTCACTCCCGACCAGGGCATCGAGCTGCTGCGCCGGCTGCTGCGCGACCCGGACGCGCCGACCGTCGTCGTCGCCAGCGGGCGCACCGGTGCCATCAACACCGTCCGCTACGACCTGCCGCCATTGCCGATGCTGCGCTTCATCGAGCAGCCACTGGTGCGCTACCACGGCGTGGAGCTGGTGTCCGAGGTGACGCTCAACGCCGGCACCGACCCGTATCTTGTCGATCACCTGCTCGACGGCAACCTGCTGATGCCGGCGGTGTTGGGCATGGAGGCGATGGCGCAGGTGGCCGGCGCGGTCAGCGGCCATGACGGCGTGCCCGTGATCCACGACGCGGAGTTCCTGCGCCCGATCGTGATTCCGCCGGACGGCGAGACCGTGGTCCGCATCGCCGCGCTCGTGGTCGCCGACGACACCGTCGAGGTGGTCATCCGCAGTGCCGAGACGGGGTTCGCGGCCGAGCACTTCCGCGCCCGGTTGCAGTACGGCGGCCCGGACGTCGCGTCCGGCGCACCCGACCAGGTCGACGACGCGTTGTCGCCCGTGCCGCTGGAGCCGTTCGGCGACCTGTACGGCGACATCCTCTTCCAGGGCGGCCGGTTCCAGCGGTTGCGCGGCTACCACCGGGCCGCCGCCAGGCACGTCGACGCCGACGTCGCGTCCGTGGCGTCCGTCGCCTGGTTCGCCCCGTTCCTGCCCGCCGGGCTGATCCTCGGTGACCCCGGTGTCCGGGACACGCTCATGCACGGCAACCAGGTCTGCGTGCCCGACGCGACCCTCCTTCCGGCCGGGGTGGACCGCATCCATCCGGCCGGTGACCGGATCGTGCCGGGGACGGTACTGCGGTACTGCGCCACCGAGCGCAGCCGCGACGGCGACACGTACGTGTACGACATCGCGCTGCGCGACGAGGACGGCACGGTCGTCGAGCGATGGGAAGGGCTGCGGCTGCGCGCCGTGCGCAAGAGCAGCGGCCGTGGTCCGTGGTCCGCGCCGCTGCTGGGCCCCTACCTCGAGCGGGCACTCGGCGACCTCGTCGGTGCCGCGGTGGCCGTCGTCGTCGAGCCCGACGGACCTGACGTCCCCGGCCCCGGCACCCTCCCCGTTCCCGTTCCCGTTCCCGTCTCCCTTCCCGTCCCCGGCGTGGCCGGGCCGGGCGCGGACGGCCGCTCGGAGCATGTGCGTCGGCGCCGCGAGCGCACCGCGACGGCGGCCGGCCGGGCACTCGGACGGATCGCGACCGTGCGGTACCGGCCCGACGGCCGCCCGGAGCTCGACGGGGGACCGACGCTGTCGGCCTCGCACGACGTCGGCGTGACGCTCTGCGTGGTCGGTGAGGGTCCGCTCGGCTGCGACGTGAAGCAGGTCGACGAGCGCACTGCCCAGCAGTGGCAGGACCTCCTCGGCGTGCACGCGAACGTGGCCCGGCTCACCGCCGCCGCGACGGGCGAGAGCGACGACACCGCCGCCACCCGCGTGTGGGGGGCGATCGAGTGCCTGCAGAAGGCCGGGCGGTCAACGCGTGACCCGCTGATCCTGCGGCCCGAGACGCGGCCCGGCTGGGCCCTGTTCAGCTCGGGGACCCTGCGGGTGGCGACGTTCGTGACCCAGTTGCGGGGCGTGGACTCGCCGGTGATGTTCGCAGTGCTGAGCGAAGGACAGGCGTAGCGATGGACAAGTACTTCGAATACCTGCACACCGTCGGCTTCGAAGAGACCAACATTGTCGGCAACGTCTACTACGTCAACTACCTGCGCTGGCAGGGCCGGTGCCGGGAGATGTTCCTCAAGTCGCACGCCCCCGACGTCCTGGACGACCTGCGCGCCGACCTGAAGCTGTTCACGCTCAAGGTGTCGTGTGAGTTCTTCGCCGAGATCACCGCGTTCGACGAGTTGTCGATCCGCATGCACCTGGTCGACCTGGCGCAGACGCAGATCGAGTTCAGCTTCGACTACGTCCGGCTTGATCCCGGCGGCGGCACCACGCTCGTGGCCCGTGGCCGGCAGCGGGTGGCGTGCATGCGCGGCCCGAACACGCTGACGGTGCCGACCCGGGTGCCGGAGCCCCTGCTGCGTGCTCTGCAGCCCTACACGGCGGACGGGCGTGGCTAGGTGGACGACGCGAAGGTTCTGCGACGCGCATACGGCACATTCGCCACCGGCGTCACGGTGGTCACGGTCGGCGGTAGTGTCCCGCACGGCATGACCGCCAACTCGTTCACCACGGTGTCGCTCGATCCACCGCTGGTGCTCATCTGCGTCGGCCGGTCCGCGGTGATGCACGAGGCGCTGCAACGGACCGGCACGTTCGGCGTCTCGGTGCTCGCCTCCGACCAGGAGCGGGTCGCCCGGTACTTCGCCGACCCGCGCCGGCCGCTGGGCGGCGACCAGTTCGACGCTGTCGACTGGTTCGCCGGCCCGCAGACCGCGGCCCCACTCATGGTTGATGCACTGGCACAGTTCGAGTGTGAGCTGTGGCGCTGCTACGACGGCGGGGACCACTCGATCTTCGTCGGGCGGCTGCTGTCCCTGGAGCGCGGTAGCGCCGAGGACGCGCTGCTGTTCTGCCACGGTCGATTCGCCCGGCTTGACACCCATCCAAGTGAGGTGACCGCATGACGGTGCTCCACCAGACCCCGCGGACCCCGCCGGGGCCTTCGCGGGCCGCGGCCCCGCGCATGCTGCTGACCATGGCCCGTGACCGGCTCGGCATGATGACCTCGGCCGCGGCGCGCTACGGCGACGCGGCCATGCTGCCGGTCGGCCCGAAGGTCCTCTACTCGTTCAACCATCCGGACCACGCCAAGCACGTCCTGGCCGACAACGCCGCCAACTACCACAAGGGCATCGGCCTGGTGCATGCCCGCCGGGCGCTCGGTGACGGCCTGCTCACCAGCGAGGGCGACCTCTGGCGCAAGCAGCGCAAGGTGATCCAGCCGTCGTTCCAGAACCGCCGGCTCTCCACGCACGCCGGTGTGGTCGCCGAGGAGGCCGCCGATCTCGTCCGCCGGCTGCGGGCCCGCCAGGGCGGCGAGCCGGTCGACATCCTGGAGGAGCTGACCCACCTCACCCTCGGCGTGCTCGGTCGCACGCTGCTCGCCGTCGACCTGCGCGGCTTCTCGTCGGTCGGGCACGACTTCGAAGCGGTGCAGGATCAGGCGATGTTCGAGCTCGCGTCGCTCAACGCGGTGCCGGCCTGGATTCCGCTTCCCCGGCAGTTGCGCTTCCGTAAGGCCCGCCGGAACCTGCAGCGGGTGGTCGACCAGATGGTCGCCGGGCGGGAGGGGGACACGGAAGGCCGTGACGACGTGCTGTCCCGGTTGATCGAGTCGGCCCGTGCCGAAGCCGACCCGCGGGTCGGCCGGCAGCGGCTGCGCGACGAACTCGTCACGTTGCTGCTGGCCGGTCACGAGACCACGGCCAGCACACTCGGCTGGACCTTCCACATGCTCGACCGGCACCCGGAGGTGTGGCAGCGCCTGCACGAGGAGGCGGTCAGCGTCCTGGGCGACCGGCCACCGCGGTTCGAGGACCTGGGGCGGCTGCGGTACACGTCAATGGTCCTCGAGGAGACGATGCGGCTCTACCCGCCGGTGTGGATCCTGCCCCGCCGTGCCCTCGAGACCGACGAGGTCGGCGGATACCACGTGCCCGCCGGCGCTGACGTGCTCATCTGCCCCTACACGCTGCACCGCCACCGCGCCTTCTGGGACGACCCCGAGCGGTTCGACCCCGAGCGGTTCGACCCGGACAAGTCCGCCGACCGGCCGCGCTACGCCTACATCCCGTTCGGCGGCGGTCCCCGCTTCTGCGTCGGCAACAACCTCGGCATGATGGAGGCCGCCTTCGTCGTCGCCTCGGTCGCCCGCGAGCTGCGCCTCACCACCCGGCCCGGGTACCGCGTCGTCGCCGAGCCCATGCTGTCGCTGCGGATCCGCGGCGGCCTGCCGATGTCGGTGCACGACGCGACGTGACCAGCGCCGCGAGGCGGACAAACACGGAGGGCGCCGGGATCATCCCGGCGCCCTCCGCTGTGTCTGTACCGCTATTGCAGCTGGCTGGTCGGCGGCCGCGGCAGACGCCGGCGGGGACGGAAGATCAGCAGCAGTGCCACGGCGAACACTACCGCGGCATCGATGGCCAGCAGGGTGGCGCCGAACGGGTCGATGTCGCCGTGCTGATGCCCGACCGCTGACGCGAGCTGGGCTTCCCGCTCGCCGTCCGGCGGCACCGGCGGCGCGACGCCGGTGCCGACGCTGAAACGGGTGACTCCGACCGCGTCGGCGCCGCTGGCCAGCACCACGTGGTAGACGACGGTGAAGTCGCCGGTCCCGGTCAGGGTGACCGGCAGCCGCAGCGTGTCGCCGTCGGCGCGCAGGTCGCCGCCGTCGTCCACGAATCGGCCGGTTGCGTCGCGCACGCTGACGTGCGACGACTCGGCGTCCGGCCGGCCGGTGCAGGTGAGCACGATCTGGGCCGGTGCCGCCGCCAGGGCGGTGGCGTCGGCCGGGTCGACCGACGCCACCACCACGTCCTTTGCCTGGGCCGGATGCTGACCGGCGATCAGCAGGAGCGCCGCTGCGCCGCACACCAGCGTGCGGCGCAGCGTCCTGTGCGGTTCCGGTCGCCGGCGCACGGTAGCGTCACACGCCCGACGCGGCCGGATCGCGCCGCGTTTCGCCGACGCAACTACAGGCCATCTTCGACAGATCCGCATAGTTGGGGCGCAGGTGGAAGTACACCGCGATCACCATCGGGATGAAGACGATCGAGTTGTAGAACAGGTGCAGCTCCACTCGCGGGTAGAACAGCTGCAGCACACTGGTCGGCACCGGCTTGCCCCACAGGTTGTGACCGGTCTGCGCCTGCAGCAGCAGCAACAGGTGCTCGATGTGGTGCCAGAACTGGATCGCCAGCGCGACCGTCCACCACAGTCTGGCCCGGCCGACGAAGCCCGGCCGCAGCAGGAACAGCCCGATCAGCATCACGATCGCGTAGCCGTAGTGCAACCACTCCGAGGAGACCAGCCACGGGTAGAACTGGCCGAGGACGCCACGGGCCTTCGGCCGCGGCAGGTGCAGCACCCAGATCTGGTAGGCCTGGACGAGGTGCTCCGCCCAGTGCGCCAGGACGATCACCATGAACGTGTTCAGTGCCAGGCGATGAAACCTAGTGTTGAGTAACGTGAGGGCTCCAGGCGAGCCGGGCCGGGCTGCGATGCTTGCCACGGTTGACCTCCGGGCGGTAGGGCGACAGGGGACAGGCCCAGACTAAAGTCCGTCGATGGATCGGTCTTTTTCAAACGTGCACTGTTTTGCGTCAGTTGTTGTACGGCATCGTGGGGAACCATCCGATACCGAAGATCGCCGGCACCCGGACGTCCCAGTACACGACGGAGAAGACGCCGAGCGCGATCAGCAGGGCGCCGCTGATCAGCGCCACCCGGCGTGGGTTGCGGGCCACGGCGGTGACCAGGCGGCCCCGCGTGACCAGGTTGATGAGCAGGTAGACCACGACGACGAGGGTGATGTTGCCCAGTGACTGCAGCGCGAACGCGGCTGCGCCGTACAACGGGTTGTGTGTGTCGGCCGCCCAGTGGAACAGCTTGTTGAACAACGGGTACGGCCGCCCGACGAGGAACCCGCCGACCAGCGCGCCGAGCAGCACGACCCGCCCGACGGGCCGGTTGGCGAACACGTCGCGGATGACGCCGCTGGCAGCCAGGCCGAGCCAGATCAGCACGAGGCCCACGAGTCCGAAGACGACCGAGGACTGGATGATCCGGACCGGCACGCCGCCGCTCGTGGCCGTCGACAACTGCGGCAGCCGGTCGCCGAGCAGCACCCCGACGAACCCGTAGGTGACCGACACGGCGAGCATGCCGAGCATGAACCAGGCGGCAGGGCGCAGCATCATCCGCAGCCCGCCGGTGTGCTTGCCGCGGGCCGTGGCGGCCTGCGTGAGCGGCCCGACGGTGGCCGCTACGGCGATGTTGCAGGCGGTGAACGTGCCGGCGAGACCGGACACGAACGCGAACGCGAGACCGGCCGCGGTGCCGGCGATCGCGGTGCCCTTCGCGTCGTGGCCGAGCATGTTGTCGGCCACATTGCGGCCGATGACGGTGTCGACGAATTCCGCCGACCACAGGATCGCCAGCAGGACGCCGCCGAGCACGCCGAGTACGACGGCGACGACCTGGGACCGATTGCCGGTGCCGGTGACCGGCAGCGGCGTGTGTTGGGCATGCAACGTCATGGCGTTTCCAATCCGACGCTGAAACAGGGCTATCACCGACGGCTGCGCTGCCGTCGGTGATAGCCAGGACATTCCGGATGACCGGGTCAGGTGGTGACCGGTTGCCGCGCGGCGGGTTCGGCCTGTGCCGTGCCTCGGGAGCGTTCCCGCGCCCACTTGACCCACCACATCGCGCCGCGGATGAGGCACACGATCGTCACGGCGAAGAACATCGTGTAGACCACGTTGGCCAGCATCAGCACGCCGTAGACCATGCCGACGGACGAGCCGAACATGAACTGGTTCTTCGCCGACGACGGCGTGGTGCCCGGGTCGGTGATCATGTAGTTGGTGAACAGCACGAACGCGACGCCGGTCATCGGGACCAGTGCTCCCCACAGCGCGACGTCCCAGATGAAGTGCCGCAGCAACGCCTGGATCACGAACGAGCCCAGCCAGCCGACGATGAGCGCCACCTTCTTGGTGAGCATGGCGTTGAGCACGGTGCCGGCCGTGACGATGATCGTCGGGATCAACAGCGAGAACACGTCCGGGACCCGCTCGGTGAAGTGGTACGGCGGGGCGACGTTGACCCACGAGAACGCCAGCAGTGTCACGGTGATGCCGAAGTTCGACGGGTTCATGAAGTGCCGGAGCCGCCCCTTGATGGGCGCCTGGAGCAGGGTCTTCTGCCCGATCGCGACGACGACCGCGAACGCGATCGGCCAGAATTTGTCGTTGGCGTAGAGCAGCATGTTCGCGGCCAGCGCGGTGATGTGCGTCGGGAGCAGGAAGGTGTACATGCCCCAGGCGCCGTTGCCGAGGAAGGCCGGGCGGCGCTTATGGGCCTTCGCCGCCACGATCTCGATGGCGATCTCCGCCGTGTAGCCCACGAGCAGTGCGAACAACGGCCACGTCCACGGCTGTTCGAAGCCCAGCACGGTGTAGCCGAGGATGTTGAAGATGCTCATGGAGATGGCGAAGTTCCGCAGCGCCAGATACCGGGGGTCGCGGGCGCCGACGCGCGGCACCGCGGGATACTGGTCGCGGGGCGACGGTGTGTTGAGGCCGGTGCCCGGGACGGTCAGCTGCGCCGTCGACGGTTTGCGTTGCACGTCGGTCATGGTCACTTCACCACCTGGGCGTTGTCGGTCAGCATGAGGTCATGCCAGCCGGCGTCGAGTTGGAGCTTCTGGCTGTGCGCCGCGCCGTTGAGGTCGCGCCACATGAGCTCGGCGTCGACCGGCTTGCCGGCGCCGGTGCCGAGGCCGAAGAAGACGTCGAAGCTGCGCCGGCCGGAGTGCCCGCCGCCGCCGTCGAGCTGCGCGATGCGGGTCGTGCCGTCGGCCATCTTGATGCAGACCACCGCGCCGTATGCCGGGGTACCGAGCGCACCGGTGCCGGCCGGCTCGCCATCGCTGGCGGGGCGGAACAGGCGCAGCCCGAGGAAGTTGCCGGAGCCGCGCTTCTCGTTGTGGTAGAAGATCGGCCGGTCCCACTGCCGGGCCACGGCGAAGTCCTGGCCGCCGTCGGCGTCGATGTCCGCCACCGCGACGCCGCGGGTCGGGATCGGGTGGTCCATGCCGAGCTCGTGGCTGAGGTTCTCGTACCGGCCGTTCTCGCCCTTCACCCAGAACGCCAGCGAGTTTGAGCCGGCGAGGTCGTCGCCGGGCTCGGCGTGCGGCCACATGTCGGGGTTGGCGAGCATCACGTCGTTGGCGACCGCCAGCTCCTGCAGCCAGTTGAACCGGTTGATGGTGCCCTTGACGAAGCCGTCGGTCTGCACGATCGTCAGCTGGCCGCTGTTGTCGAAGTCGGCGGCCTTGACGTCCCAGCCCCAGCCGATCCAGGCGAGGTTCGTCTTCGACGCGGCATTGTCGAACGGCGCGACACCCTTGTCCATCGCTGCCTTCGCCGCCGCGGGGTCCTGGGCAGTGTTGCGCCACAGGAAGTTGCTCTCCTCCAGGCCCCAGGACTCGGTGATGTTGCTGACGAACATGGAGAAGCGGCCGTTGCCGTCGATGTCGGCGAAGTCGATCGACATGCCCTTGAACGAATCGTGTCCGAGCACGAGCGACTTGGGTGTCTTGTAGCCGCGGCGCCCTTCCAGCAGCTTGAACCGGATCTTGCCCGGTGTGGAGACGTTGTGGAAGAAGCGGTCGTTGCCGAAGTCGTTGGCCAGGTAGAGCTCGGGCAGCAGGTCGCCGTCGATGTCGGCGGACGCGGCCCCCAGGGTCCAGCCGGACGCGTAGGCCGGATCGATGGCTGACGTGTCCTCCACGTAGGTCACCGACGGCGTGGCACCGCTGGTCGCCGCCGTCCACCGCAGGACGTGGGCGCCGCCGGCGTTGCGGGCGTGCGACATCGAGTGGTTCATCTGCACGTTCGGCGGGCCCTGCGGGTCGAGGACCTGCGTCTCGGGGAAGTAGTTGAAGACACCGATGTCCGGGTGCCCGTCGCCGTCGAAGTCGGCCACCGCCACCGCGTTGGTGTTCCACAATGGACCGTGGTATTGGCCGTCTGTGCCGTTGTCCTGCGGGACGAGCTCGGTGGCGAGGTAGCTCGACCGTGACAGCGGCGCGGTGCCCGGCAGCTTCAAGAACAACACCGGGGTCCGGCCCCAATAGTAGACCAGCAGGTCCATGCGGCCGTCGCCGTTGAAGTCACCGGGTGTACAGCCCATCGGCGCGATCCCGGCACCCATGGGCAGCGGCGCGGGGTCCAGCACGAACGGCTGATAGGTGTTGGCGCTGGCGCCCGGCGCGGACGTCACGATGACCGAGTCGCTGCGCGTGTCGACGAGGCACAAGTCGTCGGCGACGCCCTGACCGTCGAGGTCGTTGACGGCGATCGCGGCGCCGACCGAGGAGATCCAGGACCGGATGTGCTCGTACTGGGGGTTGACGGTGCGCACCGTCCGCGTCGGCAGGCCGGGCGGCAACGCGATTTCCCGCTCGGTGAACTGGAACCGCGACGCCATCGCCGTGCGCTCCTCGGCGGAGGCCTTTGGCAACCGCGCCGCGACGAACAGCGCGCCGACGAGGGCGAGCACGAAGATCATTGGGATGAGTCGGCGTAGTACGCCAACGGGTTGCGATGGCAACGGTCCCCCTTCGAGGTGGCTGGATGACGCCGGAGGGAGTCACCGCGGGCAAGACGGTGCCTCTGCCGGCTCCCGTCATCCTGTCCGCCCCACGGACCCGAAGTCTTCTCACGGAATGCGCATCAGGCCTGCATACGGGGCGGATAGCGGGGAGTGCCACGCGCTCCTACCGAGCGCTTCGAAGGGATTTCGGCCGGCGGTACACGACAACGCACCGGGCGGCAATGCCGCCCGGTGCGTTGTTGCCGGCGGGTAGGTCAGGGACGGATCTTGACGACCTGACCGTGCCCGTCGCCGAGCACGCCGTAGTTGGTGACGTAGATCGAACCGTCCGCGCCGACCGCGATACCGCTCGGCCCGAACAGCTTGCCGGCGGCCAGTTCCGTGCGGGTCCCGTTGGCCGCCAACCGGGTCAGCCGGCCCGCGGGAGCGACGCCGGCGGGGTTGGTGAGGATGCTGTCCTTGGCCAGCTCCAGCACCAGCAGCCGGTTCTGCTTGTCGAACGCGAGATCGATGATGTTGGTGAAGCCGGTGGCCACGACGCTGGGTGCGCCGCCGTTCGCCGGGATTTTCCACACCCGTGCCCCGCCGATCTGGAACGGGAAGCCGGTGAACTCACCGATGTACAGCGCACCGTCCGGACCGCGGACGATCCCGGTCGGCACGGACTGCATGGGCAGCGTGGTGCCGGCCGGCAGACCCAGGAAGCCCGGCGCTTCGACCGGCTGGACGGCCAGGGCCGTGACGGCCGACGGTGCGCCCGTGGAGCTGATCCGTATCACCGAGTTGCCGGCCGCGTCGGTGGCCACCAGTGAGCCGTCCGGGTTGCCGATCAGCCCGTACGGGTTGGAGGCGATGTCGCCGCCGTCGGGGTTGACGTTAACCTCGTACGGCAGCAGGTCGCTGAACGAGACCGGCGGGTTGGCCAGCGGCTCGAGCGTGACCACCCGGCCCAGCAACTGGCCGTTGCTGCCCAGGCCGTCACGGAACTCGTGGTCGCCGCCCAGGCCGAGGGTGGCGTAGACCTTCAGGCCGCGGATGGCGAGGTGCTCGATGCCGACCGCGTTGTCGCCGTCGATGGTGCTGGCCAGTGACGGCAGGCCGGTGACCACCCGGTACTGGCGCCACTGGTTGGACGTTGTCGCCGGGGAGTGCAGGAACGGCAGCACGCCGGGCGGTACCACGCCGGTGACCGAGCCGGTCATGCCGAGGCACCAGATTCCGTTGGCCTTGCCGGGGGTGGTGACGCACGGACCGGGCCCCCCGTTGCCCGCCTCGGCGACAAGCAGCACGCCGCCGGGGCCGACAGCGATGCCGCGTGGGTTGTCGAGCCCGGTGGCCACGACGGTGAACGCGGGATCCGCTGCGTACGCCGAGGTCGGGGTGACGCACAGTGCCACGGCAACCGCACCGGCCGTGAGACCCTGCAGGAGACGCTTCATCAGGACTTTTCCCCTTCGGGACAAGGCGATGGCGTCCCGGCCGGGTGCCCGCGGGTTTCTTCACCATGTGAAATCACATTGGCGTCAATGAGTTACACAGGTAATGTTCCGCATGCGGGCCGAGACGCAGGTCGTGCCTATGGCTGCGCTGAACATGTGTGCCCTCCGCGCCATCGGCATGATCAAGATAGTCGATGCGAAGCGCGATAGTGTAGTCCCATCGGGGCGGCTTTCATAGCCGAACATGCCTGCATTCCGTCTGGGTGGACGGATGCCTCCGTACGTTCGGCCAGAATCTGCGTCGTGCTGACGTGCATGAATGCCGTGCTAGCCCGGGCAAACGGAAACCCCGGCCCGAAACGGGGGATCGGGCCGGGGTCGTTTCCGGGTGGAAGCTACTTCTTGATCTTGGTGTACTTCCCGGTCAGCGTGATCTTGCCGATCGCCTGCGGCTCGACGGTCTCGACGAACTTGTCGAGCGTGGTCTTGCCGGACAGCCCGGCGGTCTCCGAGCCGAGCGCATACAGCGTGACCTCGTAGTCGTGCGTGCCGCCGGGCGGGTTGGGACCCACGTACGGCTTCAGCTCCTTGGTGCCCGCGGGCATCGAGGAGCCGGACGCGGCCTCGTCCAGCGAGGTCGCGTCGGCCGGGATGTCCACGACCATCCAGTGCACGAACTTGCGGGCGACCGGGTGCAGGTCGACCACCGAAAGCGCGAACGACTTGGTGCCGGCCGGCGGGTTTTCCCAGGACAACGGGAAGTTGATGTTCTCGGCCGGCTTGGCGTACTTGGCCGGCATGGTCTCCTGGTCCTCAAACGCCGGCGACGTGAGCTTCATGAACGCCGGACCCCCTTCTCTCTCGTAGCGTGCGTGATAGTTCAGGCCTGCCGGGCAGCGTAATGCAGGAGCACATTGCCGGAGTCGAAGCTGTGCGTTCCGATGAGCTTCATCTTCTGCTCCTTGACGCCCTCGAACATGAGCTTCGGGTCGTCCAGCACCACCGGCGTCACGGCGAGCAGGTATTCGTCGACCAGGTCGGCGTTGGCGAGCTGCCGGACGATCTCACCGCTGCCGAAGATCACGATGTCGCCGCCCGTGCCCTCCTTGAGCTTGCCAACCGTCGCCTCGACGTCACCGTGGTAGAGCTCGGTGTTGACCCACTCGACGTCGGTGAGGGTGCGGGAGAAGACGACCTTGGTCATCTCGTTGAGCTCCTCGCCCATCTTGCGCATGCCGGCCGGCATGTTCGGGTCGGCGGCGACCGCGGGCCAGACGTTCTCGAAGACCTGGTAGGTCAGCCGGCCGAACACCACCGTGTCCGGCGACATCAGCTCGTGGGCCTTACGGTCCACCGACGGGTCCGGGATGGACCAGTTGACGACCGTCTCGTCGCCACGCGCATACGCGCCGTTGAGGGACACGCGGGTGAAGACCACCAGTTTGCGCAATGTCTTTCCTTTCTCGCGGTGATGAACTGTGTTCTCGAGGGGCTTATCGGTCGGTGCCGTCGGCCGGCGCCGGCACCGCGGGGACCTCGTCCACGTCCGCCTCGGCGACGGCGTTGCGCGGCTCGGGTCCGACATTGTTGAGCAGCAGCACGACGGCGATCGCGGCGACCACGACGATGCCCGCGGCGATCCGCAGCGACAGGGCGTAGCCGTCGGCGGCCGCGGCGGCCCGGCCGGCACCCTGGTGCACCTGGTCGGCGGCGTGCCGCAGCGCGAACGTGATCAGCGCGGCGAGGCCGAGCGCCTGACCGGTCTGCTGGAGGGTCTGCTGGACACCGGAGGCGAGACCGGCGTCCTGGCCGGTCACTCCGTGCAGCGAGGCGTTGGTGATCGCCGGTGTGATCATGCCCGAGGCGATGCCGAAGATGATCATGCCAGGCAGGACGCCGCTGGCATACGAGCTGTTCTCGTCGATCATGCTGGTCAGGAACAGGCCGACGGCCGCCAGCAGGTAGCCGGCCACCGCGATGGCCTTGACCCCCACCTTCTGCATCAGCCCGGCACCCAGGCCGATGCCGACCCCCATGGACAGGCCGAACGGCAGGTAGGACAGGCCGCCGTGCAGCGGCGAGAACTCGAGGACCTCCTGCAGATACAGCGTGAGCAGGAAGATGTAGGACATGAAACAGGCGGTGAACAGCAGGCCGGCGATGTTGGCCGTGACCCGGGTGCGGTTCTGGAAGAACGACAGCGGGATCAGCGGGGCCGAGGACCTGCTCTCGATCAGTGCGGCGGCGAGCAGCAACAGCACGCCGGCGCCGAGCGGCAGCAGCACGTTGGTCGACCCCCACGCGTGCTCGGCGGCCTGGAGCAGGCCGTAGACGATCGCCACCAGGCCGGCCGTCGCGGTCACCGCGCCGAACAGGTCGACCCGGCCGCGGGTGCGGGCCATCCGGCTCTCCGACACCAGGCGCGGCACGGCGAGCAGCGCGATCACCGCGATCGGGATGTTGATGTAGAAGATCCAGCGCCAGGAGGCAAGGTCGGTGAGCAGGCCGGAGATCACCACGCCGGAGACGCCGGCCAGGCCGGCGACGCCGCCCCAGATGCCGAGGGCCTTGTTGCGCTCGGTCTTGTCGGTGAACAGCAGCGCGATCAGGCCCAGTGCGGCCGGCGCCGCGAGCGCCTCGCCCAGACCCTGCACGAAGCGGCTGGCGACCAGCATCTCGGCCGAATTCGCGGCGCCGCAGGTGGCCGAGGCAACCGCGAAGATCGCCACGCCGATCATGAACAGCCGGCGCCGGCCGAAGAGGTCGGCGAGCCGGCCGCCGAGCAGCAGGAAGCCGCCCGCGATCAGCACATAGGCGTTGACGACCCAGGCCAGGCCGGTCTGCGAGAAGCTCAGATCGTGCTGGATGCGCGGCAACGCGACGTTGACCACCGTCACGTCCACCACCTGGACGAAGCTGACCAGGGCGAGAACGATCAGTGCCTTCCACCGCCGAGGGTCACCACGGACGGCATCGGCGTCGGCCGCTGCGGACCGCTCCGTGCTCGTGCCGGCGCTCGCGGCCGTGTCTGTCTTCCTGGACATGTAGAGTTCCTTCACAAGGTCGTTCGTTCGCCCGGCGGGCGTCCCTCCGACTGGTTGTCGAAGTTGGCCGGCGTTTCTCGACAGTCCGGCGGGAGAAAGTACGCCGATCGGGTGACCGGAACTCGGTCTGAGTCGTTGCTGGTAGATGTGAGGATCTTTCACGTGGGTGAGGGCACGGTCGAGGACCTGCTCCGTGAGCACGCGCCGCACGTGCTGGCCGCGCTGGCCCGCCGGCACGGGAGCTTCGACATCTGCGAGGACGCGGTCCAGGAGGCGCTCTACGCGGCCGCCGTGCAGTGGCCGGTCGAGGGTGTGCCGGACAACCCGCGGGGCTGGCTCACGACGGTCTCGTCCCGGCGCTGGACCGAGCTGTGGCGCAGCGAGAACGCCCGCCGCCGGCGGGAGCAGGCGGCCGCCGCGCTCGACCCGGTCGACCCGCCCGAGATCTGCGTCGCCGACGACTCGCTGACCCTGCTGCTGCTGTGCTGCCACCCGTCGCTGGCCCGCAACGCGCAGGTCGCGCTCACCCTGCGGGCGGTCGGCGGGCTCACCACGGCCGAGATCGCCCGGGCCTTCCTGGCGCCGGAGGCGACCGTGGCGCAGCGGATCAGCCGGGCGAAGCAGAAGATCAGAGCGAGCGGCGCAGAATTCGCGCTGCCACCGCCGCAGGAGCGCCAGGAGCGGATCACGGCGGTCATGGAGGTCCTCTACCTGATCTTCAACGAGGGCTACACCGCCAGTTCGGGCCCGCACCTGCACCGGGTGGAGCTGACCACCGAGGCGATCCGGCTCACCCGGCAGCTGTACCAGCTGCTGCCCGACGACGGCGAGGTGGCCGGCCTGCTCGCGCTCATGCTGCTCACCGACGCCCGGCGGCCCGCGCGCACCGGCCCGGACGGCGCCCTGATCCCCCTCGCCGAGCAGGACCGCGGCCGGTGGGAGCAGAAGGCGATCTCCGAGGGCGTCGAGCTGATCACCAAGACTCTCGCCAGCGCGCCGCTCGGTCCGTATCAGCTGCAGGCGGCGATCGCCGCGGTGCACGACGAGGCCGCGTGGGCCGGAGACACCGACTGGCAGGAGATCCTCGGCCTCTACGACCTGCTGCGCACGTTCGCGCCGGGCCCGATGGTCACCCTGGGCCGGATCGTGGCGATCGCCATGGTCCGCGGCCCAGAGGAGGCGATGGCCGAGCTGCGGGAGGCCGAGCAGGAGCCCGCGCTGGCCGGGCATCACCGGCTGCACGCGGTCTGGGCGCACCTGCTCGACCTGTCCGGCGACCGCGCGGCGGCCCGTGATCGCTACGAGCTCGCCGCGCGGCACACCCTGAGCCTCCCGGAGCAGCGCTACCTCAACGCCCGGGCGGCCGCTCCCGATTACGCGGTGATCCGCAGGATCTCGCCGCCGCCCGCCGTCACCGAGTTGTTCGCGACGTAGATCGCGCCGTCGGGCCCGACCGCGAGGCCGCCGGGCGCGGTGAGGCGGCCGGCCGCGAGCTCGGTCCGGGTGCCGTCGGCCTCGACCCGGGTAAGCGAGCCGACCGGCAGCGTGCCGGGCGCGGTGCTGGTCAGCCCATCCCTGGCGTAGGACAGCACCAGCAGCCGGCCCCGCTTGTCGAAGGCCACGTCCATCACGTTGGTGAAGCCGCTCGCGTACGTCGTGAGCCGGCCGGACTCGGTGACCCGCAGCACCTTGGCCCCGCCCTTCGGGAAGGGGTAGCCGGTGAACTGGCCGAAGTAGAACGCGCCGTCGGGGCCGCGCACCACGCCGGTCGGCACCGACTGGCTCGGGATCGTCGTGCCGGGCGGCAGGCCCAGCCCCGGCGGCGCCGCGACCTGCTGCACCGGGGCCACCGCCACCAGGCTGACCTGGCCGGAGGCGGAGATGGACAGCACGTCGTTGGCGGCCGCGTCGGTGGCCAGGGTGCGGCCGTCACCGAGGCTGACCAGGCCCCACGGGTTGCTGTCGACGACGCCGCCGGACGGCGCGTCCGGGTTGTTGGCGACCTCGAACGCGAGCAGGTCGGCGTGGACCCGCGAGTGCGTGCCGGGCCGGACCTCCAGCACGTGCGCGAGCCGGGACCCGTCGGCGCCGAGCGCGCCGCGCATGGTGTCGTTGCCGCCCAGCCCGGTGGTGACGAAGAGCCGGCCGCCGGACAGGGCCAGCCGCTCCGGGCCCAGCGCCGACGAGCCGTCCGAGCCGGCCAGCGAGGGCAGGCCGGTGCTCACCCGGTACCGGCGCCACAACGACGACCGGTCGGCCTTCGCGGTGCCGTAGGACAGCACGCCGGGCGGGACCACCGCACTGACCGCGCCCGAGTCACCGAAGCAGACCTGCAGCGTCGGCTGGCTGGGTGCGGGCACGCACGGCCCGGCGCCGCCGCGGCCGGCCTCGGCCACCAGCAGGACCCCGCCGGGTCCGACGAGGATGCCGCGGGCGTTGTCGAAGCCGGAGGCGACGACCGTCACCGAACCGCCGGCGACGGCCGGGCCGGCGACGCCCACCAGGCCCAGCGCGGCGACCAGCGGCACCGTGCCCAGCCGGAAGATTGCTCGTCTCATGGTCTCCACTCTCGATCGGGGTCAGCCTGGAGGAATCTCCACGCCGGGTTCGGTCAGCGGCGGCCGGTGATGAGCATGGTCTTGGCCGCCGGCTCGCTCATCACGCCGAGGATCGGCCGGTCGTAGCGCTTGCCGATCTCGGCGATCGTGGACACCGTGATGTCCCAGCCGCCGGCCTCGAGCACGTCCACCGGCTCCGGCCGCAGCTCGGTCTGCCACAGCCCGGGCGCGACCGCGAACGGGGTCTGGTCGGCGGCGGTGGCGAACCGCGAGGTCAGCACCCGGTCGCGCTCGTTGCCGGGCACGCACTCCAGCCCGATCCGGCTGCCGGCCGGCGACATCGCCCGTATCTCAGCGAACAGCCGGGCCTCGGCGTCGGCCGGAAGATACGAGAGCAGGCCCTCGACCAGCCAGGCGGTGGGCCGGGTCGGGTCCAGGCCGGCCGCGCGCAGCTCGCCCGGCCAGTCGGCGCGCAGGTCGGCGTGCACCAGGCGGCGGTCGCAGCGCGGCTTCGCGCCGTGCTCGGCGAGCACCTCGTCCTTGAAGGCCAGCACGCCCCCCTGGTCCAGCTCCAGCACCAGGGTGCCGGGCTGCCAGTCCAGCCGGAACGCGCGGGTGTCCAGGCCGGCCGCGATCAGCACGACCTGGTCGATGCCGGCCGCGATCACCTCGGCGAAGTAGTCGTCGAAGAACCGGGTGCGGACCCCCATATAGGTCGGCATCGACGCCCACAGCGGGTCGAGTCCGGCCGGGTCGGCGTCGACGGCCGGCAGCAGCTCACCGGCCGGTCCGGCGCGGCGCCCGGCGTCGACGAAGCACTCCGCCCACTGGTCGCGGGCCACCGCGTCGGGGCGGCGCGCCTCCATGGCGCGGCACAGCGCCACGGCGAGGGCGGTGATGCCCGCGCCGGACGCGATGGTCCATTGATCTAGGTCGCTCATCCGTGTTCCTCCCGGGGGCGTTCGAGCTGCCGGACCAGTGTGCGAGCGGGGTGTGCTGGCCGGCATCTTCCTCGCTGCGCAGTCTTGGCCGGCCCCGCAGCACGTTGGGAGGTGATCGGTGGACCGGCACCGCCCTAGCCTGACCACATCCACGGTTGACGATCAGCCCGAGGAGGCGACGTGGCACTGACCGAGGACACGGCACTGAGCGAGATCGACGCGGAGACCGTCGCGAGCCTGCCGCAGGGTGACGTGCGGCTGCTGCTGCACCCGGTCGCCCAGAGGCTGCTGGTGTCCCGCGAGCTCGCCCGGGTCGCGTACGTGGGCCTAGACGGTGCGCCGCGGGTGCTTCCGATCATGTTCCACTGGAACGGCACGGAGGTGATCCTGGCGTCCTTCTGGAACGCCGCGAAGATCCGCGCGCTGCGGGTGCGGCCGGAGGTGGCGCTGACCATCGACAGCTCGGTGCACCCGCCGGAGATCCTGCTGATCCGCGGCCGCGCGGTGGTGACCGACGTGGACGGGGTGGCCCCCGAGTTCATCGAGGCCAACCTGCGCTACGGCGGCCCCGAGTTCGGCGCCTCCCGGATCAGGGAGGTCGATCACCCCGGCGTGCGCATGCACCGCATCGCGATCAAGCCGGAGTGGGTCGGCGTGCTCGACTTCAAGACCCGCTTCTCCGGCCAGCGCACGGCCGCGAAGTTCAGCCAGCGTGGCCGTACCGGCTGAGCATTCTCGAAGAACTACGGGGATGGCACCGCGACTAGTTTCGGGGCATCGTCACGCCCCGAGACTGGAGTCACAGCCATGACCCTTTCCGTCGACGGACAGTCCGGAGTGGGCGACACCCGGTCGCCCGCCCGTCCGAGCCGCCGCCCGACCGAGCCCGAACGGCCCAAGCGCGCCTGGTGGATGGGCGTGCTGTGGTTCCTGGTCGGGTCCTTCCTGCTGGTCTTCGTCCTGCCGGTCTATCTCACCCTCGACCCGTCCAAGGCGCACATCAAGCTCGACCCGACGGTGCCCGTGCACTACCCGCTGCTGTTGCTGCACGTGGCCACCGGCACGATCTCGATGGTCACCGGTGCGCTGCAGATGTGGCCGTGGCTGCGGGTCAAACATCCCGCCTGGCACCGGTGGAGCGGGCGGGTCTACGTCTACGCGGTGTTCCTCGGCGCGCCCTCGCTGGCCGCGCTGGTCGTGATCCGGGCCCGGGTGGCCGGCGTCGAGGACAGCCAGAACATCCTCGGTTTCGGCCTGGCCGGCATCGTCTGGCTGTGGACCACCGCGGCCGGCCTGAAGACCGGCCGCGAGCGCCGCTGGGTGGAACACCGCCGCATGATGATCTACAGCTACGCGATCGCGTTCTCGATCACCGGGAGCCGGTTCTTCTTCGTGATCGCCTGGGGCATCCCCGGGTTCGACAGCCGCTGGATCAACGACAACGCCGGCTGGTTCTTCTGGGTGGTCAACCTGCTGATCGCCCAGTGGTGGCTGAACCGGACGCAGAAGCGGCCGCTGCAGATCGCCCGCTCGTCCCGCCCGGCCGCCAAGGCCCTTGAGGAGGTCCCCTGATGACCCAGGACATCGCCGACACCGCGGCCGGTGAGCTCGCCGATCCGCCCGAGTTCCCGATGCGCCGCGACGGCGGTTGCCCGTTCGACCCGCCGTCGCGGTACAAGCAGCTGCGCGACGAGGGCCGGGTGATCCAGGTCCGGGTGCCGACCGGGCAGACCGCGTGGCTGGTCACCCGCTACGACGACGTCCGCCGGCTGCTCACCGACCCGCTGGTGAGCGCCGACCGGCGGCACCCGAACATGCCGCTCACCGAGGAGGTGACGCCGCAGACCCGGGCCAACATCGCCGAGTTCGGCCGGTCCCTGATCGGCCTGGACCAGCCCGAGCACGGGCCGCGCCGGCGGATGCTGATCCCCGAGTTCACGGTCCGCCGGATCCAGGCGCTGCGGCCGCACATCCAGCACACCGTCGACGGCCTGATCGACGACATGCTGGCCGGCCCGAAACCGGCCGACCTGGCCACCGTCCTGTCCACGCCGGTGCCCGCCCGCACGCTGTGCGAGCTGCTCGGCATGCCGTACGAGGACCGGGAGCTGATCGAGCGGACCGCGGCCGCGCAGCTGCGGCGCAGCATCTCGCCGCAGGAGCGGCAGCAGGTCAGCGCGGAGATGTACCGCTACGTCGACCAGCTGATCACCGCCAAGGAGAAGGAACCCACCGACGACCTGCTCGGCCGGCTGGTGCTGCGCAACCGGGAGACCGGGCTGTACGACCACCGGCTGCTGGTTGGCCTGGCCATGCTGCTGCTGGTGGCCGGCTTCGAGACCACCAACAGCATGATCTCGCTCGGCGTGATCGGCCTGCTGCAGCACCCCGAGCAGGCCGAGCTGATCCGCAAGGACCCGGCCGCGGTCGGTCCCGCCGTGGACGAACTGCTGCGCTACTTCACCGTGGTCGACGCGCTGCCCCGGGTGCTGCTCGGCGACGTGCAGGTCGGCGACGTCACGATGCGGGCCGGCGACGGGCTGCTCATCTCGTTCGCGGGGGCGGACTGGGACGACCGGTTCTTCGCCGAGCCGGAGCAGCTGGACATCACCCGCACCTCGCGGCATCACGTGGCCTTCGGCTACGGCATCCATCAGTGCATCGGGCAGAACCTCGCCCGGGCCGAGCTGGAGATCGTGCTGCGGACGCTGTTCACCCGGGTGCCGACGCTGCGGCTGGCGGAACCGATGGAGGCGCTGCCGTTCCGTGACGACACCAACATCTTCGGTGTCGACCGGGTGCCGGTGACGTGGTGACCGGCGCGCCGCGGCTGGTGGTGAACGAGGACCTATGCGTCGGGGCGGGGCAGTGCGTGCTGTCCCACCCCGAGCTGTTCGACCAGGACGACACCGGGCAGGTCGTGGTATTCCCGGGTGGTCCGGTCGGCCCCGAGGTGGCACCTGTGGTGGCGGACCTGTGCCCGTCCGGCGCCCTGTCGCTCGCCCGGGATTAGTCCTCTGCGGATTCTGCGGACTCTTCGGACTCCAGGTCGGCGCGGACGCCGAGCAGGCGCACCGGGCGGCGCATCTCCACCTTGGCCAGGGCCGTCATCGCGGTGCTGACCATGACGTCGAGGTCGGTCGTCGGGCCCTGCCGGATCTTCGTCTCACGGATCACCGTGTAGAACGAGGACGTCCGCGCCTTCACGGCGACCTTGACGACCCGGCGGCCGGCCGCGACCACCTCGGCGCCGAGCTCCCGGGTCAGCCGCTCCACCTCCCGCTCGATGTCGGCCGGATCGGACAGGTCGGCGGCGAAGGTCTCCTCCTTGCTGCGCGAGCGGGCGATCCACGGCTCGGTGACGATCTCGGTGTCCCCGCCGCCCGCGGCGATGACCAGCAGCCACTGGGCGGCGCGGACCGGGAAGCGTTCCTGGAGCCGGACCAGATCGGTCGCGGCCAGTTCGGCGATCGTGGGGATGCCCAGCTCGTCGAGCTTCGCGACGGTGCGCGGGCCGACGCCCCACAGGTCGCCGACCGGCCGGGCGCCCATGGTGGGCAGCCAGGTCTCGGTGGTGAGCGTGGCGATGCCGCCCGGGTCGCGTTTCGCGAACCGGGCGGCGATCTTCGCCTGGTGCTTGTTGCGGCCGATGCCAATCGCGCAGGTGAGCCCGACCCGCTCCAGGATCGCGGCGCGCAGCCGGCCGGCCAGCTCCTGCGGCTCGTCGATGTCGCCGCCGAGGAACGCCTCGTCCAGGCCCTGCACCTGGACCAGCAGCGGGAACGAGCGCAGTGCGTCCATCACCTCGCCGGAGACCCGGCGGTATTCGGGCATGTCGGTGGGCAGGAACACCGCGTCCGGGCACTTGCGCAGGGCCAGCCGCATCGGCATGCCGGAGTGCACGCCGAACTCGCGGGCCTCTCGCGACGCGGTGGCGACCACCGTCCGCGGCCGGGTCGGATCGCCGTTGCCGCCGACCACGACCGGTCTGCCGCGCAGCTCCGGGCGGCGCAGCACCTCCACCGAGGCGAAGAACTGGTCGAGGTCGACGTGCAGCACCACGGTCTCGGACACCGGGTCAGTATCGCCCTTGGGCCGGCGTTACGGGGGACGGACGCGGGATCGGCGGCGCGCCGGCGTCGGTGGCCGAACGGATCGGCTGCAGGCCGAGGTCCGGCCACGGCAGCCCGAGGTCCGGGTCGAGCGCATCGAACGACAGCATGGTGCCGGGCACGTACTCCTGCGAACACAGGTAGCTCATGCAGGTGTCGTCGGCCAGCGCGAGGAAGCCGTGCGCCAGCCCGTCCGGCAGCAGCACCGCGGTACCGGCGGCGGCATCGAGCATCGTGGCGGTGTGCTGCCCGTAGGTCGCGGAGCCGGACCGGATGTCCACCGCGACGTCCAGCACGGCGCCGCGCACGCAGGTGACGAGCTTGACCTCGCCCGGCGTGGCGTGCAGGCCGCGCAGCACGCCACGGGCGGACACGGAGAAGTTCACCTGGCGGACGGTCAGCTCGATCCCGGCCCGCTCGCGCAGCACGCTGTGCCGGACCGACTCGTAGAAGACGCCACGCGGGTCGCTCAGCGGCTCCGGATCGATCCGGTACGCCCCGGCGAGCTCGAGCGCGGTGAGTAGCATCAGTCGTTCCAGCGCAGGTAGACGACCGGCGGCTCGCGGCCCGGCAGCTGGTGCAGGCGGACCTGGGACAGGTCGAGCACATCACGCAGCGCGGCCGTCTCACCGGGCCACTTCGGGTGGTTGAGCTCGTCGAACGCCAGGATGCTGCCCTTGGACAGGTACGGCAGGACCAGCTTCAGCGTCTCCCTGGTGGAGTCGTAGAGGTCGAGGTCGAAGTACGCCATCGCGATCACGGTCTCCGGGTTGTCGGCCAGATACCGCGGCAGCGTCTCGCGCACGTCGCCCTCCATGACGAGGGTGCGCTGGATGTGGCCCATCGGTTCGCCGAGCTCGTGCGCGGCCAGCACGTCACGCAGGTGCTGCGGAAAGTCCGTCTCGGTGGCGAAGCGGCCCACCACGGCGCTCGCGCTGACCTGGTCGACCGGGCTGATGTCCGGGAAGCCGGTGAACGTGTCGAAGCCGATGATCCGGCGCACCGAGTTGTAGGGCTCGTAGATGCCGCGCAGCGCGGTGAGCGTCGCGAGGTGTCGCCCGTGCAGCACGCCGAACTCCATGAACACCCCCGGCACGGGCATCGCCACCTGGTAGAGCCGGTCCATCGCCAGCAGGTCGCTGAGCTGCTGGCGGCGCAGGTAGACCGGCAGGTTGTCGATCAGGTAGTGGTTCGGCACCGGGGTCTCGGCCAGCAGCTGCGCCAGCCGCTCCCGGGACTCCCGCTCGGTCACCGACTCGTGCGGCACGATCCGTGGATCGGTGAAGCCGTCCTGCCGTGTGGTCATCCCCATGCCTCCGGTGGGTCGTATGGGCTGGTCAGGTCAGCCAGGCGTCGGGTGCGCCGCCGCCCCGGCCGACCGGTGGGAACATCTCGTCCAGCTGCGCGGTCTCGGCCGGCGACAGCGGCGTGTCCAGGGCCCGCAGCGCGGCGTCCACGTGCGCGGGCGTGCGCGGGCCGGTGACCACCGCGGTGACCCCGGGCCGGCCGAGCACCCAGGCCAGCCCGGCCTCGGCCGGGTCGCGGCCGATCTTGTCGCACCAGCGTTCGTATTCCTCGATCCGGTCGCCGGCGGCGGCGAGCGCCTCGGCGGAGCGGCCCTGCGCCGACTTGACCGCGGTGCCGTCCCGGGTCCGGCGCAGGCCGCCGGCGAGCGCGCCGCCGTGCAGCGGCGACCAGACCAGCACGCCCACGCCGTAGGCCCGGGCGGCCGGGATCACCTCGAGCTCGGGCTGGCGGACCAGCAGGTTGTACAGGCACTGCTCGCTGGCCAGGCCGAGGGTCTGCCGCCGCCGGGCCGTCTCCTGCGCCGCGGCGATGTCCCAGCCGGCCGCGTTGGACGACCCGACGTAGCGCACCTTGCCCTGCGCGACCAGTTGCTCCATCGCCTGCCACACCTCGTCCCAGCCGACCCGGCGGTCCATCTGGTGCAGCTGGTACAGGTCGATCCAGTCGGTGCGCAGCCGGCGCAGCGACGCCTCGCAGGCCGCGATCACGTGCCGGGCGGACAGGCCGCGGTCGTTCGGGTCGTCGCTCATCGGGCCGCCGACCTTGGTGGCCAGCACCACCCGGTCGCGCCGGCCGCCGCCGGTGGCGAACCAGTCGCCGAGCACCTGCTCGGTGTGTCCCTTGTGGACCCGCCAGCCGTAGATGTCGGCCGTGTCGAACAGGTTGAGGCCCCGGTCGAGCGCGTGGTCGAGCAGGGCGGTCGCGTCCGCGCCGTCCACCCGGCCGCCCAGGTTCACGGTGCCCAGCGCGAGCCGGCCGACCACCAGGCCGGTGCGGCCCAGCGTGGCCCGCCGGTGCTCGTCGCTCACCGCGGGCCGGTCCCGGACCGGCGCGTCGCGACCAGCCGTTCGAGGGCGTGCACCGTGTCTGCCGGTGCGGGCTGGGCCAGCGCCTCGTCGCGCAGCCGGCGGGCGCCCTCGGCGAATGCCGGGTCGTCCAGCAGCCGCAGCAGGGCGTCGCGCACCCCGGCGCCGGTGACGTCGTCCGGGATGATGGACAGCCCGGCCCGCAGCTCGGTGAGCCGACGGCCCTTGATCGGCGCGTCCAGTGCCTGGCTGAGCATCAGCTGCGGCACCCCGTAGGCGATCGAGGTGCCGAACGAGCCGGTGCCGCCGTGGTGCACGACCGCGGCGCAGGTCGGCAGGATCGCGGCCATCGGCACGTATTCGACCAGGCGGGTGTTCGCCGGTGCGCGCAACCGGTCCTGCAGCGGGCCGGGGATCGTCAGCACCAGCTCGATGTCGAGGTCGGCGACGTGGTCGAGGATGTCCTGCACCCGATCCAGCGGCACCACCCGCAACTCGGGCCAGTCGGTGACGGACAGCCCCGAGGTCATCAGGACCCGCCGGCGCGGCGGCGGCGCGGACAGCCAGTCCGGGATCACGGCCGGCCCGTTGAACGGCACGAACCGGGTGGACAGTGTCGGCAGCGCGCTCGGCAGCCGGAACGACGGCGGCAGCTGGTCGATCGTGACGTGCCCGTCGACCAGGTCCTCGGAGAACGGCACGCCGTGCCGGGCGGCGGCCGCGGTGACCCAGTCCCGGAAGTGATCGACACGCTCCTGCGGCGGTTGTTCCGCCTGTACGCGCAGATAGTCGTCGCGGATCCGGGTGTAGAGGTCGACGGAGTACAGCACCCGGGCGTGCGCGGCGCCGACGGCCTCGGCCGCGATCGGTGCGGCGAAGGTGACCGCGTTCCACACCACCAGGTCGGGCCGCCAGGACCGGCAGTAGGCGACCAGGCCGTCCAGCATCGGCGTGTTGGACAGCTCGGCCCGCGGCACCACGAGGGTGTCGTAGAGCCGGTTCAGTTCCTTCCAGTCCAGCCGCCGCCGGTCGGGGCCGAGCTCGAACAGCTCGACCGGCTCGCCCATCGGCGGCGCCAGGTCGGGGGTGGGCAGCATGCCTTCGCGCCAGGCCCGGCGCATCCGATCGCCCATCGTCTCGGTGCCCGGGCCGACCGGGACCGCGGTGAGCCCGCAGCCGACGATCGCATCGGTCATCTCCGGTTCGGAGGCCACCCGAACCTCGTGGCCGGCGGCGCGCAGCGCCCAGGCCAGCGGGACGAGGGTGAACAGGTGGGTCCGCCAGGGGAAGGACACAATCAGCACACGCATCGGCCCATCGTTGTTCCGCGCGGTCGCGGCGGCATCTCACAACGTGCGGAGATCAGCGCAACGACGGAGATGCCTCGCGCGCGTGTGCGGGTGCACGATCGCTGCGAGATCGTCCGCCCACAGAGGGAGCTCGCCCATGAGAATCGTCTTCCTGCCGATCCCCGGTATCGGTCACGCGTTCCCGCTGGTGCCGACCGCGTGGGCGCTGGCCGCGGCCGGTCACGACGTGATCTTCCTGGCCACGAACGACGCGCTCGAGGTACGCAACGCAGGCATCCACGTCGTCGACCCGATGCCGGGTGGGTCGATGGACGAGGGCATGGCGGCCTTCCTCGAGGACGCGCCGAACATGTTCGCCGACATGGCGAGCTGGAGCGTCGAACAGATCCTCGGGATCAAGCCGATGGTGCTCCAGCCATGGGACCGCTACGTCGACCCGTACGTCGAGGTGGCCCGCCGGCTGGAGCCGGACCTGGTGTTCTTCGACCCGATCTTCGCCGCCGGCCTGATCGTCGCGTCGCTGCTGGACAAGCCGGCCGTCGGGCAGGCCTCCAACCTGGTGCGCTTCACCCCGGAGTTCCTGTTCGAGCACGCCAACGCGCCGTTCGCCCGGCACGGCGCGGAGCTGCCGAAGAAGCGCGCGCTGATCGACGTCGGCCCCTCCACGCTGCTGGAGCCCGGCCCGTCCACCTGGCAGATGCGCTGCGTGCCGTACAACGGCGGCACGGTGCTGCCGGACTGGCTGCTCGAGCCGCCGTCCCGGCCGCGGATCGCGATCACCCTGGGCACCACGCTGCCGCGTACCTCGGGCACCGACCGGCTGCGCGGACTGCTGGCCTCCGCCGCCGAGGTGGACGCCGAGTTCGCGGTCACGATCAGCGAGGCGGCGGCGGCGAAGCTGGGCACGCTGCCGGACAACGTGCGGGCGACCGGCTGGGTGCCGTTGCACCGGCTGGCCACCACCTGCACCGCGATCATCCACCACGGCGGCAGCGGCACCACGCTCGCGTCCTGCGCGGCCGGCATCCCGCAGCTGATCCTGCCGGAGGGCGCGGACACCGACTACAACGCCCGGGTCGTCGAGTCGCTCGGCGCCGGCGTGCTGCACCGCGGCGAGGTGGACGCCGCGGTGATCAACCGGCTGGCGACCGACCCGGTCCTCGCCGCCGGCGCGGCGGCGCTGCGCGCGGAGAACGAGCGGCTGCGCACGCCCTGGGAGCTGGTCAGCGACATCGAGGCATTGGTCCGGGACTGACCGCGCCCGGGTCGTCGAGGGCGCCGCCCTGCGGCGGTGCCCTCGACGGCGGGCGGTCAGTGGTTGCCGCTGGAGCCGAGCAGGCCGCGGATCGCGGTGGCTAGCCGGTCGAAGCGGGGGTCGGCTCGTCCATGAGCAGGGCCGGCGGCCGGTGCAGCAGGGCCCGGCACAGCGCGACGCGTTGCTGACCGGGACCGCCGACCTGCCGCGGGGGCACTGTGGCAGGTCGGCGGTGGTCACCGGAGGAACTACGGTGTGACGGCGCCGACCTGCAGGGCGGCGAGCAGGGTCCGCGCCTCCACATTGATGTACCGGCTGTGCGCGACCAGCGACGTCAGCTGGCCGGGGGTGACCCAGCGGAAGCCGTCCGGCGCGGCCGCCGGCGTGCTGTCCTCGTCGGTCTCCACCACCAGGTAGCGGCTCACCGCGTTGCTGAACCGGCCGCCCTCCTCGGACAGTTCCGCGGCGTAGCGCACCCGGTCCGCGGGCGGGTCGGTGAAGATGTCGTGGAACAGCGGCCGCTGGTCGTGGCCGGCCTGCACGGTCGGGCCCAGCTCGGCGACGTCCAGCAGCCCGCTCTCGACGCGGGCCCGGACCAGCACGTGCGGCACGCCGCCGAAGCGGCGCAGGGCGAAGGCGATCAACCCGCGCCCGATCGGCTCGACCAGCGGCTGGGTCCACGACGGGACCTCGCGCCCGGCGGCGTCGACGGCGACCGCCATCACCCGGAAGTACCGGCCGTCCAGCGGCCGCACCTCGTCCGCCTCGCGCCGCCAGCCGGGCACGTCGATCAGCGGGATCCGGCGGGCCCGGATCTCGTGCCGGGCGCGTTCACCGGTGAACCAGGCGAGCACCTCGGCGTCCGGGGACAGCGCGTCCGGCTCGTCGTGGGCGACCGGCAGGCAGGCCAGCACGCTGCGGCTGTCCATGTGCACGACGTGGTCCTGCCGCAGCAGCACCGCGAGCTGGCCCAGGGTCAGCCAGCAGAAGTCGGGATGGTCGGGGATCGGCTCGCGGACCTCGACGATCATGTTGCGGTTGCGCTTGTGCAGGAAGTAGCCGCCGTGTTCGGACTGCAGCACGTCGGCGAGCACCCGGGCCCGGCCGGGCTCGGTGAAGTACGCGAGGTTGCGCACCGGCAGGCCGCGGTGCACCCGGCCGTAGTTGCTGCGGGTGGCCTGCACGGTGGGGGAGAGCTGGACCAGATTCGGGTTGCCGGGTTCCATCTTGGCCTGCATGAGCAGGTGCAGCACGCCGTCGAACTCGCGGGCCACGATGCCCAGGATGCCGATCTCCGGCTGCACCATGATGGGTTGCTGCCACTGCCGGCCGGGCCGCTGCACGTCCAGGCCCTCGATCGTGAAGAACCGCTTGCTGCGGTGGCCGAGGTTGCCGGTGTGCGGATCGAACGACCAGCCATCCAGCTCGGCGAACGGGATCGGCCGGACCCGGGCGCTTCCGGCGTGGCGGCGTTCGGTGAGCCAGCCCGGCACGTCCGCGGTGCGCGGGCCGATGCCCTCGGTCGCGGCGAGGGACCGGGCCAGCTGCTCGTTGGGGTCGGTCCCGCCGCGCGGCCGCAGCCGGACGGCACCGACGGTCACGGCCGGTCCCCGGGCTGCTCGCCGGGCAGGCATGTCTTCAGCATCCGGGTGCCCTTCACGTCGCGTCGGACGCGGTGCGGGCCGGTGCGGCCCGCCGCGCAGGTGACCAGCTGCCGTCTCATGTCGCGATCTCGATCCGGGCGCGGTCGCCGACTACCAGCCGGTGCCCGTCGATGCCCGATTCGCTGCTCCCGACCGTCGCGCAGCGGCCGATCAGTGAGTCCGCGAGCCCCCGCACGTCCGAGACCGACGCGCCGTCCAGCAGCATGGAGCCGCTGAGCCGGCTGCGGGTCACCCGGCAGTCGGCGCCGATCGACACGTACGGGCCGAGCTCGCTGTCGAGGATCTGGGTGCCGGCGCCGATGACGGCCGGGCCGACGATGCGGGAGCGGCGGATGTCCGCGCCCGGCTCGATCACCACCGGGCCGACCACCTCGCTGGTCCGGTCGAGCCTGCCGGCGGTTCGGGCGGTGAGCTGGTCGAGCATCCGGCGGTTGCACTCCAGCAGGTCGTCGACCTCGCCGACGTCCTGCCAGTAGCCGTCGTAGCGGGTGGCCCGGACCGGGGCGCCGGCGTCGATCAACCACTGGATCGCGTCGGTCAGCTCCAGCTCGCCGCGGCGGCCGGGCCGGATCGCGCGGACCGCCGGGTGGATCGCGGCGGTGAAGAAGTAGACGCCGATCAGCGCGAGGTCGCTGCGCGGCTCGGCCGGCTTCTCGACCAGCCGGCGCACGGTGTCGTCGGGGGACAGCTCGGCCACCCCGAACCTGCGCGGGTCCACGACCTTCTGTACCAGCAGGTGCGCGGCCGGCCGGTCGGCGCCGAACCGGCGGCCCGCGTCGAGGATCCCGTCGGGCAGCACGTTGTCACCCAGATAGAGGACGAAGTCGTCGCCGGCGAGGAAGTCCCGCGCCAGCAGTACCGCGTGGGCGAGGCCGAGCGGCTGGTCCTGGCGGATGTAGGTGAGGCGCAGGCCGTGCGCGGCGCCGTCACCGAGGGCGTCGGCGATCTCCGGGCCGCGGTCGCCGACGACCACCCCCACGTCGGTGACGCCGAGAGCACGGACGTTGTCGAGCACGTGGGCCAGGACCGGGCGGTTGGCGACCGGGAGGAGCTGCTTGGGGATGGCATAGCTCAGCGGGCGCATGCGGGTGCCCGAGCCGCCGGAGAGGATCAGGGCTTTCACGAGGGGTCCTCCGACTCGTCGGGTGTTCTGACCACGAGATCGAAGCTAGCCATCCCGGCCGCGACGGCTCCCCTTCGAGAATGCGCAGCCGCCCGCTGCGCCATACTGGGCATCTGCCGGATTGAGGGGGACAGCGCGTGAAGTACCTGATCCTGATCTACCACAACCCGAAGGTGCGCGAGGCGTGGGAAGGCATGAGCGCCGAGCAGCGGGCCGAGGGCATGCAGGCCTACAGCTCCTTCATGGACGACCTCACCGACTCCGGTGAGCTGGTGGTCGCCGAGGCCCTTGCGGACCCGACCCGGGCCAAGCGGGTCAGCACCGGCGGCGGGCGCACGTCCACAACGGACGGACCGTTCCCCGAGATCAAGGAATACCTGGCCGGGTTCTACCTGGTGGACGTGGCGGACGAGCAGCGGGCGGTCGAGCTCGCGGCCCGGATCCCCGAGTCGCGCTTCGGCGTGATCGAGGTGCGGCCGGTGCTGAGCCTGGCCAGCGCCGACATCTGATCGGCGCCTGCGCACGCAGGAAGAAGCCGGGCCTGGCTGCGCACGCAGGAAGTCGGGCATCGGCACGCAGGGAGAAGGTCGGTCTGCGCGCCGGTGATTGCATCGGCGCATGGCTTCTCGAGGTGAACTGGCCGTCGTCGTGGGCGGCAGCGTGGCCGGGACGCTCGCGGCCCGGGTGCTGTGCGAGTGGTACCGCCAGGTCGTGGTGGTGGACCGGGACAAGATCCTCGGCGTCGACGCCCCGCGGCGCGGTGTGTCGCACGCCGTGCACGCGCACGGCCTGCACGCCCGCGGCTACCTGATTCTGGCCGAGCTGTTCCCGGGGCTGCTGGAGGAGGCCGGGCAACTGCCCGGCCTCACCGTGCGGGACTTCGGCGGCATGCGGTGGTATTTCGACGGCCGCCCGGTCCGGCCCGCCGACACCGGCCTGCGCTCGATCGCGGGCTCCCGCCCGGTGCTGGAGAACTACCTGCGCTCCCGGGTGGCCGCGATCGCCAACGTCACGTATCGGGAGTCCGTGGAGCTCGAGTCGCTGTGCTGGAGCGCGGACGGGGACCGGGTCAGCGGGGTGCGGCTGCGCCGGCGCGCCGACGGCGGGATCGAGGAGCTGGACGCGGACCTGGTGGTGGACGCCACCGGGCGCGGCTCGCGGCTGCCGACCTGGCTGTCCGAGCACGGGTATCCGCGCCCGGACGCGGAGCGGATGCCGGTGGGGCTCGCGTACACCACCAAGTCGTTCCGCCGGCGGCCGGGCACGTTCGGCAAGCCGCAGGCGATCAACCCGGTCGCCTCGCCCCGGCACCCGCGCGGCGCGTTCTTCGGCCAGGCGGTGACCGGGGACTGCCGGGTGTCGCTGACGGGCATCAACGGCGACCACCCGCCGACCGACCCGGAGGCGTTCCTGGAGTACACCCGGACGCTGCCGGCCCCGGAGATCTACGACGCGATCCGGGACGCGGACCCGCTCGGTGAGGCGGTGTCGTTCACGTTCCCGGCGAGCGTCTGGCGGCACTACGAGCGGCTGCCGGTGTTCCCGGCCGGGCTGCTCGTGATCGGCGACGCGATCGCCAGCTTCAACCCGGTCTACGGTCAGGGCATGACGGTCGCCGCGATGGAGGCCGAGGTGCTGCGCCGGGAACTGCGCCGGGGCGCGCCGCAGCCGCTGCGGGTGCTGCGCGGCTTCGCCCGCGCCATCCGCGACCCGTGGCGGATCTCGACCAGCGGCGACCTGGACTTCCCGGCGGTGCCGGGGCAGCGGTCCTGGCGGGTGCGGCTGTTCAACGCCTACGTGCGCCGGGTGCAGTACGCCGCGACCCTGGACCCGGTGGCGACGACCGCGCTGATGCGGGTGAACGGCCTGGTGGACCGGCCGGCCGCGCTGTGGCGCCCGGGTCTGCTGCTGCGGGTGCTGCGGCTGTCCCGCGGCCGCGGTCGCACCGCAACGGCGGCGAGTCCCGCACCAGTGCCGGACCACGTCACCGGTTGAGCGCACGGCGGGAGGCCGGCCGGTGATCCGGCCGGCCTCGAGGTGTTCGCTACCGCTGCTGGTCGAGGCGGCGCGCGATGTCCGCCCGCAGCGCCTTCTTG
The DNA here is from genome assembly GCF_040682015.1 of Dactylosporangium sp. NPDC051485. NCBI lineage: Bacteria > Bacillati > Actinomycetota > Actinomycetes > Micromonosporales > Micromonosporaceae > Dactylosporangium > Dactylosporangium sp. NPDC051485. Next base: position 36,269 of record NZ_JBFAZW010000029.1, on the reverse strand, counting down.
TCGATCTTGCCGACGCCGGTGGCCGGCAGCTCGCGGACCAGCACGACGCGCTCGGGCAGCTTGAACTTCGCCACGCCGGCGGCGTTCATCACCGCGCACACCTCGTCGACGGTCACGGCCCGGTCGGCGATGACGTACAGGCAGATCCGCTCGCCGACCTCGGCGTCGGGCATCGCCACCGCGGCGCACAACCGGACCCCGGGCACTTGGTAGGCGTAGTTCTCCACCTCCTCGGCGGAGATCTTCTCGCCGGCCCGCACGATCAGGTCCTTGTCCCTGCCCTCGATGACGAGGTTGCCGTCGGGGCGGCGGCGCACGATGTCGCCGGTGCGGTACCAGCCGTCCGCGAAGGACCTGGCGTTGAGCTCCGGGCTCGCGCCGTAGTAGCCGCGGGCGGTGTAGGGGCCTCGGGTGAGCAGGATGCCCGGTTCCCCGTCCGGCACGTCACGGCCGTCCTCGTCGACCACACGCAGCTCGTCGTCCGGGCAGATCGGCCGGCCCTGCGAGTGGAAGACCACTTCGTCCGGGTCGTCCGGTCGGGTGAAGCACAGCAGGCCCTCGCTCATGCCGTACACCTGCTGCAGGGAACAGCCGAGCACCGCGGGGATCCGCTCCGCCACGTGATCGGCCAGCCGGGAGGCGGCGCACTGCAGCAGGCGCAGCGAGCTCAGGTCGGCGGACGCGTCGCGCTCGCGGTGCTCCAGCCAGCGCTGCGCGGCGGCCGGCACCAGCGACGTGACCGTCACCCGTTCCCGCTCGATGAGGGCGAACGCGCGCTCCGGGGCGGGCGACGCGGCGATCACCACCCGGCCGCCGCGCACCAGCGCGCCCAGCCAGCCCGGGCCGGCCATCGGATAGCCGTACCCCAGCGGCAGCACGGCGAGGTAGACCGTGTCGCGGTCGAAGCCGCACAGGTGCGCGGAGCGGGTCACCATGTACGCGTAGTCGTCGTGGGTGCGGGCGATCAGCTTCGGCATCCCGGTGGTGCCGCCGGACAGCAGGAACAGCGCGATCGAGCTGCTGTCCGGCGCGATCGCGTCCAGCTCGGCGCGGGCGGCCGCCGGGTCGTCGGCCGGCGCGCACAGCGCCCGCGCGTCGACGTTGCCGTCCCGGGCCGCGCCGAGCACCAGCACGTGGTCCAGGCCCGCGATGCCGGCGGCGATGTCCGTGGCCATCGCCTGGTGGTCGAAGTCGCGCAGCACGTCCGGCACGATCAGCGCCCGGGCGTCCGCGGCGGCCACCACAGCGGCGATCTCCTGCCGCCGGTGGGCCGGCACCGCGAGCGCCGGCACGACGCCCAGCCGCAGGCAGGCCAGCAGCAGCACGACCTGCTCCCAGCAGTTCGGCAGCTGCAGCACGATCCGGTCGCCGGGCGCCAGGCCGAGGGCGCGCATCCGCTGTGCGGCGCCGTCGACCCGGGCGATCAGCTCCGCGTGGGTCAGACGCACGCCGGTGTCGATGACCGCGGGGGCGCCAGGGTCGGCGTCGGCGCCGGCGGTCAGCCAGTCGCCCAGCGGGCGGCCGGCCCAGTAGCCGAGGTCGCGGTAGCGCGCGGCGGCCTCGGCCGGCCAGGCGACGAACCCGGCCTCGAGGTCGCGAACCGATACGGACACGGCAGTCCCTCCTCGTCTCGAATGGTCGGAACGCTACGGACGGCCCCGTCACGGTGCGTCTCGGAAATTGCGCCGATGAGGGCCGCGGCGCCGGTCCCGGCCGCGAGCGCACAACGAGAGATGCCAGGCCGATCACGCGCTGGACACCATGTGGCTTGGTCGATGCCGTAAGTACACAGGGAGTGACGTGTGGACCTCTGCCTGACCAGCCACCGATCCGATGAGCCCGGAAAGGAGTGGGGCCGTGAGTGAGGACTCGACACGCGTCGAGGCGATCGCCGTCGTCGGTATGAGCTGTCGTTTCGCCCCGGACCTCGATTCGCTCGAAAAGTTTTGGCAGTTCCTGGCAGGCGGGCACAGCACCGTCACCGAGATGCCCGACAAACGCTGGGACCCGTACGCGGCGACCAGCCCGCAGGCCACCTCGGTGCTGCGCGGCACAACGCGCAAGGGGTCGTTCCTGACCGACATCGAGGGATTCGACGCCGACTTCTTCGGCATCACCCCGAAGGAGGCCGGTTTCCTCGACCCGCAGCAGCGCATCGTGCTGGAGCTGGCGTGGGAGGCGCTGGAGCAGGCCGGGATCCCGCCGCTGTCGCTGCGGGGCACCGACACCGGTGTGTTCGTCGCGGCCAACTCCAACGACTACGGCCGCCGGCTGCTGGAGGACATCACCCGCACCGGCGCGTGGGCGGTCAACGGCACCACGTACTACGGGATCGCCAACCGGGTCTCGTACTTCATGGACCTGCGCGGCCCGAGCATGGCCGTCGACACCGCCTGCGCCGGCTCGCTGACCGCGCTGCACCTGGCCGCCCAGAGCCTGCGTTGCGGGGAGAGCCCGGTGGCGATCGTGGCCGGTGTCAACGTGATGGCCACCCCGGCGCTGTTCGTGGCGCTGGACGCGGCCGGTGCCACCGCTCCGGACGGGCGCAGCAAGGCGTTCGACAAGGCCGCCGACGGCTACGGCCGTGGCGAGGGCGCCGGTGTCGTGGTGCTGAAGCGGCTGCGGGACGCGGTGAGCGACGGCGACGAGGTCCTCGCCCTGGTGCTCGGCAGCGGCGTCCACCAGGACGGCCGGTCGGACGGGATGATGGCGCCCAGCGGCGAGGGGCAGGAGCACCTGCTGCGCGAGACGTACCGCCGGGCCGGCATCGATCCGTCCACTGTGGACTACGTCGAGGCGCACGGCACCGGCACCCCGGTCGGCGACCGCGAGGAGGCGCACGCGCTGGCCAAGGTCTTCGGCCCGGGCCGCTCCGCGGAGCGCCCGCTGCTGATCGGCTCGGTCAAGCCGAACATCGGGCACACCGAGGCGGGCTCCGGCATCGCCGGCATGATCAAGACGGTGCTGGCGCTGCGGCACGGCACCATCCCGCCCAGCGTGCACACCGAGCCCAACCCCGAGTTCGACTGGGCCGCGTCCGGGCTGCGCCTCGCCGACGGTCAACTGCCGTGGGCGAGCAACGGCCACCCGCGGCGGGCCGGCGTGTCCAGCTACGGCGTCGGCGGCACCACCGCGCACGTCATCCTGCAGGACGCCCCGGCGACCGGCCCGGACCCGGCGGCGGAACCGACCCCGGCCGCGGCGGCGGCCACGGTCTACCCGCTGTCGGCGATGTCTGAGGCGGGCGCCCGCGCCCTCGCCGGCCGGGTCGCCGACTGGCTCGGCGAGCACCCCGAAGCGTCTGCCGCGTCGGTCGGGCACACCCTCGCCCACCGCCGCTCGCACCTGTCCCAGCGGGTGGCGGTGGCCGCCCGGTCGACCGCGGAACTCGCCACCCGGCTGCGGGCCGTCGCCGACGGGCAGAACCCGCCCGGGACGGCGATCGCGCGGACCGCCTCGGGCGCCGCCACCGGCGTCGTGTGGGTGTTCTCCGGGCACGGCGCCCAGTGGTCCGGCATGGGCCGGGAGCTGCTGGAGACCGAGCCGGCCTTCGCCGAGACCATCGACGCGCTGGAGGAGACCTTCCGCACCGAGATCGGCTTCGGCCCGCGTCAGGCGTTGCAGGACGGCGGCCCGTGGACCGCGTCGCAGTCGCAGGCGCTCACGTTCGCCATGCAGGTCGGTCTCGCCGCGGTGTGGCGCCGGTACGGCGTGACGCCGGCCGCCGTGATCGGCCACTCGGTCGGCGAGATCGCCGCGGCGGTGGCGGCCGGCGTGCTGGACCTGCAGGACGCGGCCCGGTTCGCGTGCCGCCGCGCGGTCGCCCTGCGCCGGTTGGAAGGCCGTGGCGGGATGGCGCTGGCCACCGTCTCGTTCGCCGAGGCCGAGCGGCGGCTGGCCGGTCGTACCGACGTGGTCGCCGCGATCACGGCGAGCCCGACCTCCGCGGTGATCTCCGGTGACCGGGCCGCGGTTGAGGAGCTCACCAAGCAGTGGCGGGCCGAAGGCGTGCCGGTCTGGCGGGTGGACACCGACATCGCGTTCCACAGCCCGCACGTGGACGCCTCGGTCGACGACGTCCGCGCCGCCGCGGACCTGCTGACCCCGCGGCCGGCCGCGATCCCGCTGTACAGCACGGCGCTCGTCGACCCACGCTCCGACGCCTTGCGCGACGGCCGCTACTGGGCCGGCAACGTCCGCGAGCCGGTCCGCTTCACCGGCGCGGTCCAGGCCGCGATCGAGGACGGGCACCGGATCTTCCTGGAGATCGCGGCGCACCCGGTGGTCAAGCACTCGATCGAGGAGACGCTGTCCGGGCAGGGCATCGACGAGGCGGTGGTCGTGCAGAGCAGCCGGCGCGGCACCTCCGAGGTCGACACGCTGCTGGCCTCGCTGGCCGAGCTGTTCTGCAACGGAGCCGCGGTGGACTGGGACGTCGTGCACCCCACCGGCCGGCTGCTGGAGCTGCCGACCATGTCGTGGCAGCACCGGCCGTACTGGATCTTCCCGGAGGACGGCACGGACGCCGCCACCGGCGGCGGTCACGACCCCGAGCAGCACACCCTGCTCGGCGGCCGGATGACGGTGGCCGACACGCCCGCCCGGCAGGTGTGGCAGACCCACCTCGACCTGACCTGCCGGCCGTATCCGCAGAGCCACGAGGTGGTGGGCGCGGAGATCACCCCGGCGGCGGCCATCATCAACACCTTCGTCACGGCGGCGGAGCAGGACGGCCGCCGGCCGGCGCTGGCCGACATCGTGCTGCGCACCCCGCTCGCCGTGGTGCCGCCCCGGGTGGTGCAGATCGTGCTCGCCGAGAACAGCATGCGGCTGGCCACCCGGATCATCGGCGGGGACGCCGGCGACGAGAACGAGTGGATCACCCACTCCACCGCGACCGTCGAGCCCGGCTGGACCGGCCCGCGCGGCCGGATGGACGTCGCCGGCATCCGGGCCCGCTGTACCGACGAGCGGTCCTGGGAGCAGATCGACGGCATGTTCCGCACCATGGGCGTCGGCGGTTACGCGTTCCCGTGGGACCTGGACGAGTTCCGGCGCAACGATGCCGAGCAGTTCGCGGTACAGCGGCTGGTCCCGGAGCCGGCCACGCTGTCCTCCAGCTGGGCGCACGTGATCGACGGCGCGCTGACGATCAGCGCGGTGCTGGTCACCCCGGAGGACGCCCGCAAACTGTGGATGTCCTCGCACATCGACGCGGTGGGCTTCACCGGCGAGCCGCCGGCCCGCATCCACGTGCACTCGCGCCGCAACCCGCAGTCGCCGCACGACACCGTGGACGTCAGCATCGCCACCGACGACGGGACGATCGTCGGCGAGGTGACCGGGCTGCGGTTCGCGCCGCTGCAGGACGAGTTCGGCGCCGCGGCCGCCCCGCGCGACCTGGTGCACGAGATCGTCTGGCGGCCGCTGCCGCTGGACGGCGCCGGCACGGCGGTCCGCACGGCCGTCGTGGTCGGCGACCCGGCCGGCACGATCGCGGCCGCGCTCGACGCCGCCGGGGTGCGCTGCCGGTCGGTCGCCGACGCCGACGAGCTGGCGGAGGCCCCCGTCGACACGGACGTGGTCGTGGTCGCGCCGAAGGCGCTGCTGCCCGGCGAGGCGCCGGAGCGGGCCGCGGAACGCTGCGCGTGGACCCTGGTCCGCACCGCGCAGGTGCTGGCCGCGGCCGGGTCGGCGACCCCGCCCAAGCTCTGGGTGATCACCGACGGGGTACGCGCCGCGACCGCCGAGGACGCGCTCGGGCACGCCCCGCTGTGGGGCACCGCCCGGATCGTCGCTGGCGAGCACTCGGAGCTGTGGGGCGGCACCGTCGACCTGAACGGCTCCGCGGACCGGCTCGCCGAGGTGATGCGGGCCGCCGCCGGCACCGAGGACGTCATCTCGATCTGGCCGGACGGGGTGACCACGGCCCGGCTCAGCCCGATCGAGCGGCCGTCGGACGACACCGCCCTGCAGTGCCGGCCGAACGGCACCTACCTGATCACCGGTGGCCTCGGTGCGCTCGGCCTGCAGGTGGCGCGCTGGCTGGTCGACCGGGGCGCCACCCGGATCATGCTGGCCGGCCGCAACGGCCTGCCGCCCCGCGACACCTGGGCGCAGGAGCGCGACGCCGCGCAGCGGGCGCAGATCGACGGGGTGCTGGCGCTGGAGGCGCTCGGCGTCACCGTCCGGGTGCTCGCCGTGGACATCGCCGACGAGCAGGCGGTCGCCGCCGCGCTCGACCCGGCCACGCACGGCCTGCCGCCGGTGCGCGGCATCGTGCACGCGGCCGGCGTGACCCGCGACGCGATGGTCGCCAACGTCGACCGGCAGGGCCTGCACGAGGTGCTGCGGCCCAAGGCGGACGGCGCGATGGTGCTGCACCGGCTGTTCCCGCCCGGCTCGCTGGACTTCTTCGTGCTGTTCTCCTCCTGCGGACAGTTCGCCCGGCTCACCGGTCAGGCCAGCTACGCGGCCGCCAACTCGTTCCTGGACACCCTCGCGGCGCACCGGCGGGCCGGCGGGCACACCGGTACCACCAGCATGGGCTGGACGTCGTGGCTGGGCAGCGGCATGGCGGCGAGCATCGCGAACACGATGCTGGAGGCCAACGCCCGCGGCCTCGAGGCGGTCACCACGGCGGAGGCCCTGCGGGCCTGGGCGTTCGCCGACCGGTTCGGCACGCCGTACAAGGCCGTGCTGCGGGTGCTGGCGACGCCGTCGACCGCCACCCGGCTGCCGATGTTCCGCGAGCTGACGGCGACCAGCACGGAAACGGCCACCGACCAGGACATGTTCGTCGTGGACTGGGACGGCCTGGCCGAGGCCGACCTGCGCGAGCTGATCCTCGGTGACGTCCGGGACCAGGTCGCGGCCGAGCTCAACCTCGCCGTCGAGGACGTCGAGCTGCGCCGGCCGCTGATCGATTTCGGCGTGGACTCGGTGATGACGGTGTCCCTGCGGGTGCGGCTGCAGCGTCGGTACGGCCTGGAGCTGCCGCCCACGATCCTGTGGAACAAACCCACGGTGGCGGCGCTGGCCGGGCACATCGTGGACAGTTTCCGGCCGGCCGAAGCCGAATCCGACACGCAATGAAACGCACGGCGGACGGACCCGTCCGCCGCCATTGAAACGACGAGGAGGAAACCGTGACCGAAAAGGCCTCATCGCTGGTGGCCGGCGCGAAACAATGGGCATCACTCTACGGCGACTACCCGAACGGTGACGAGGGCGCGGTGCTCACCGCGGCGCTGCGCGCCCGGGCCGCGTGGGACGCCAACGACGCCGACACGTTCGCCGGGATGTTCGTCGACAACGGCAGCATGCTGATCGGCGACACCCAGCTGATGAGCAGCGAGGAGATCCGCACGTACCTGGCGGAGGCCTTCGCGGCCGGCTGGAAGGGCACCACCATGCAGGAGCAGCCGCGCGAGATTCGCCTGCTCACGCCGTCCGTGGCGATCGCGATCATGGAGGGCGGCGTGGTCCAGGCGGGCACCGGGGCGCTGGACCCCGGCAACGCCGAGCGGGCCATGTGGGTGCTGGTCAAGCGGGACGGCGACTGGCGTGTCGTCTCCCGGCAGACCTGCCCGATCAAGAACTGACGACCCACCTCCGCGCCCGGCCGGACCGCCCCCCTGGTCCGGCCGGGCGCGCGTCTGTGCCCGCGTGCGCCGCAGCGCAACCACAGAGATGCGGGGCTACGCAATGAACGCCGACGATGGCTGCAGGTCGTCGGCGAAAGAAGAGGAGAATCATCATGTCGACTTCGACCGTGGCCGATAAGGCGCGGCTGGACGCCTATTACGGCGAATTCAAGAGTGATCGGGAAAAGGAGGTTCTGAGCGTTCCGCTGCGGCTGGTCGCCGCGTGGGCCCGCAACGACGCCGCCGGCGTCGCGGAGGTGTTCACCGAGGACGGCATCCTGATCCTGCCGGGCGATGTGTACAAGCGCGGGCGGGACGAGATCCGCTCGTTCATGGCCGCCGCGTACGCCGGGCCGTTCAAGGGCACCGGCGTCACCGGTCGCCCGGTGGACCTGCGGTTCGTGTCCGACGACGTCGCGCTGATCCGCACCCACGGCGGCATCCTGGCGGCCGGGGAGACCGAGATCGACCCGGAGCTCGCGGTCCGCTCCACCTGGGTGTCGGTGAAGCGGGACGGCACCTGGTACCTGGCCGGGTACCAGAACAGCCCGCGTGGCGCCGGCGCCACGCTGCGCTGGTGACCGGCTGGGGCGACGCGTCCGCGTTGCTCGCCGACGCCGGCGTCACCGAGGACCCCGGCTACTACAAGCGGTTCACCGAGCCGGACGAGAAGGCGGCGCTCACCGTCGCGATGCGCATCCAGGCGGCGTGGGCGGCGAACGACCCCGACGCGTTCGCCGACGTGTTCACCGCCGACGGCAGCCTGCTGATGCGGGACGACCAGCTGGTCAGCAGCGACGAGATCCGCTCCTACATGGGCCGGTTGTTCACTACCACGCACAAGGGCGCCCGGGTGAAGGGCTGGCCGATCTCGGTCCAGTTCCTCAGCGACGGCGTCGCCATGGTGATCACCGAGGGCGGGGTGATCATGCCGGGCGCCGATGAGATCGCTCCGGAGAACCTGATCCGCGCCACCTGGGTGATCGCCCGGCAGCCCGACGGCCGGCCCCGGCTGGTCTCGCACCAGAGCAGCCCGATCAAGGGCTGATCCCGGCACCGTCAGCGGCCGGACCGCCCCCGATTGAGGAGGAAGAAGTTGCACGACTACGTGATCGTCGGCGCCGGGTCTGCGGGTTGCGTGCTCGCCGCGCGGCTCAGCGAGGACCCCGACGTGAAGGTGTGCCTCATCGAGGCCGGTCCGGCCGATCGGGCCGACAACATTCACGTGCCGATCGCGTTCGGCAAGCTGTTCCGCACCGAGCTCGATTGGGACTACTCGACCCACGAGGAGCCCCGGCTCGACCGGCGGCGGGTGTACCTGCCGCGCGGCCGGGTGCTGGGCGGCACCAGCTCGATCAACACGATGATCTACATCCGGGGCAACCGGATCGACTTCGACGGCTGGGGCCAGCCCGGCTGGTCCTACGCCGACCTGCTGCCGTACTTCAAGCGGTCGGAGGACAACGAGCGCGGCGCGTCGGACTTCCACGCCACCGGCGGCCCGCTGCGGGTCAGCGACGGGCGGGCCAACAACCCGATGTCCAGCGCCTTCGTCGAGGCCGCCGAGCAGGCCGGGCACGCCCGCAACGACGACTTCAACGGCGCCGCGCAGGACGGGTTCGGCTTCTTCCAGCTCACCCAGCGCGACGGCCGGCGCGACAGCGCCGCCACCGCGTTCCTGCACCCGGTGCTGGACCGGCCGAACCTGACCGTCGAGACGAACCTGCAGGTGCACCGGGTCCTGATCGAGAACGGCCGGGCGGTCGGCGTGACCGGCCGCCGGCTCGAGGAGACCGTCGAGGTGCGCGCCGCCCGTGAGGTGATCCTGGCCGCCGGTGCGTACAACTCGCCGCAGCTGCTCCAGCTGTCCGGCGTCGGCCCGGCCCAGCTGCTCGGGGCACTCAACATCCCGGTGGTGCTGGACCAGCCGGCGGTCGGTCAGAACCTGCAGGACCACGCGCTGATCCCGCTGGTGTACCTGCACTCGCAGCCGGTCAGCCTGATCGCCGCGGGGACGCCGGAGCACCTGGAGCAGTTTGTCACCCAGGGCCGCGGGCCACTGACCGCGAACGGTCCCGAGTCCGGCGGCTTCGTGCGCACCGATCCGAGCCTGCCGGCCCCCGATGTCGAGTACCTGGCCGCGCCGGTGATGTTCGCCGACAGCGGTCTCGCCCCGCCGATCGCGCACGCGCTGTCCTACGGCCCGTCGATGCTCACCCCGCGCAGCCGCGGCAGCGTCCTGCTGGCCTCCGACGACCCGACGGCGAAGCCGCGGATCGTGCACAACTACTTCGCCGAGCCGGCCGACCTGGACGACGCGGTGATCGCCACCCGGCTGGGCATGGAGCTGGCCGAGCAGAAGGCGGTCGCGCTCTACAACGAGTCCCAGTACGAGCCGCCCGCCTCCAGCTCGGACTCGGACCTGCGCGACTACATCCGCCGGTACGCGCACTCGATCTTCCACCCGGCCGGCACCTGCGCGATGGGCGCGGTGGTCGACGCCGAGCTGCGGGTGCTGGGTGTCGAGGCGCTGCGGGTGGTCGACGCCTCCGTCATGCCGACCCTGGTCCGCGGCAACCCGAACGCGCCCGTCATCGCGATCGCGGAGCGGGCCGCCGACCTGATCCGGGGCGCGGCCCGGCCGGCCGGCCAGGTCGCCGCCGCCGTCGCCGCCTGAGCCCGTCGTCCATTCTGCGAAACGGAGGCACTACTGTGACCAGTACGACCGAGACGCCGACCCGCGAGGAGCTGGTGCGGCGCGCGGCCGATCTCGTGCCGCTGCTGCGCAAGCACGCGGCGTGGACCGAGGAGCACCGGCGCCTGCACGAGGAGACCGTGGAGGCACTGGCCGGCGCCGGCCTGCTGCGCATGCGGGTGCCGGTCCGCTACGGCGGCTACGAGTCCGACACGGCCACGCTCAACGACGTGATGACCGAGCTGGGCCGCGGCGACGGCGCGGTCGCCTGGACCGCGTCGGTCTGGGCGATCCCCGGCTGGATGGTCGGCATGTTCCCCGACGAGGTGCAGGACGAGGTGTACGCGACCCCCGACGTGCGGGTGTGCGGCACGCTCAGCCCGTCCGCGGAGGCGAAGCCGGCCCAGGGCGGGATGGTCCTCAACGGCCGGTGGGGCTTCATCAGCGGTGCCCTGCACAGCCACTGGCAGGAGGTCATCGCGATGGCGCCGACGCCGGACGGCGCCGGGATGTGGCCGGTCGTGGCCCTCGTGCCGATCGGCGACCTGGAGATCGTCGACGACTGGCAGACCGCCGGCCTGCGCGGCTCCGGCAGCGTCAGCACGGTGGCCCGGGACCTGTTCGTGCCGCAGCGGCGGATCCTGCCGCTGCCGGCGGTGCTGCAGGGCCAGACCGCTTCGGCGGCGAACGCCCAGCTGCCGATGTACCGTTCGTCGCTGCTCGGCGTCGCGAACGCGTCGTCCTGCGGCACGGTCCTCGGGCTCGCCCGGGCGGCCCGCGAGAACTTCTTCGAGCGGCTCGCCACCCGCAAGATCACCTACAGTGACTACGCCCACCAGGGCGACGCGCCGGTCACCCACCTGCAGGTCGCCGACGCCACCATGAAGATCGACGAGGCCGAGTTCCACGCGGCCCGGGTCACCGGGCTGGTCGACTCGAAGAGCGCCAGCGGCGAGCCGCTGACCCTGGAGGAGCGCGCCCGCACCCGGGCCGACGTCGGCGCGGTCTGCCAGCTCGGCAAGGCGGCGGTGGACGTGCTCAGCATGGCCAGCGGCGGCTCGTCGATCTACTCCGACGTGCCGATGCAGCGCATCGTCCGCGACATGTACGCGGTCAACCTGCACGCGCTCATGGTGCCGTCGACCAACTTCGAGCTGTACGGCCGCGTGCTGTGCGGGCTCGAACCCAACTCGGCCTACATCTGATCCGGCGCACGCAGCGGCCGCCCCTCGTGGGCGGCCGCCCGTCTGTAACCACCCGACCGAGCAGGAGGACCCGGCGATGCCCCAAGTGACCGACAACCCGGACGGCACCAAGACGCTGTCCATCAACTCCGAGGAGCTGCGCGCGCTGCGGTCCCTGCTGCTCGACCGCGTGCCCGACGTCAAGAAGGTGGTGCGCGCGATCGAATCGCCGCAGTTCAAGGCGTCCGTGGAGTTCCTCAAGGCCGTCATCGTCTGAGCGGCGGAGAGCGATGACTGTGGACACGATGCCCGGCCGGGCAGTGGCGCGAGCCGGGAGCCGTTCGCCGGCGATCGACGGGATCCGGGGCGTGGCCGCGCTCGCGCTGCTGACCGTACACGTGGCGATGTTCTCCGGGCTCATGGGCACCCGCGCGTTCGGGGAGCCCCGGCCGCCGAGCAACTGGCTCGGCTCCTTCTTCGTCAGCGGGATGCCCTCGTTCATCGGGGTGTTCTTCGTCCTGCCGGCGATGTTCCTCTACCTGCCGCTGGCCCGCGCCACGATCGCCGGCACGCCGCGCCCGCGGCAGGCCGGCGGCCTGGCCCGGCGCCTGCTGCGGCTGCTGCCCGGCTACTACGCGATGGTGCTCATCGCGCTGGTGGCGCTCAATCGCGATCAGATCACCGGCATCTGGTACGTGCTGCGCCCGTTGCTGCTGCTGCAGATCTACTCCCCGACGCCGCTGAAGCCGAACTTCATCAACGGTCTGGAGATCAGCTGGACCGTGCCGAGCATGGTGCAGTGGTACCTGTTGCTGCCGCTGATCTGGTGGGCCGGGCACCGGTTCGCGGCCCGCGGCACCACCCCGGCGGCGCGGGCCCGGCGGCTGCTGCTGCCGGTGCCGCTGCTGGTCGCCGCCGGCGTGGCCTGGCTGCTGCTGGTCAAGGCGAACGGCTGGGACAACCGGATGGTGTTCTGGTGGCCGCAGGGCTTCGCGCCGACGATCGGCATCGGCCTGGCGCTCGCGGTCCTGATCGCGTTGAGTCAGGTCTCGCCCGCCGACACCCCGCGGCTGCTGCGCGCCGCCGCCAGCCGGCCGATGCTGTTCTGGGGCCTTGCCTTCGTGGTCTACCTGGTCAACTGCGTGCGGCCGTTCAGCGTGATCGGCATGGACGCCATCTACTCCACCAGCGGGCTGCTCGTCACGTACGTGATGGTGGCGCTCTTCGGGTTGTTCGCCTCGCTGCCGCTGGTTGCCCCCGGCGCCCGGCACACCGTCGTGAGCGCGGTCCTCGGCGCGCCTCCGCTCGCGTTCGTCGGCAAGGTGTCCTACGGCATCTACCTGTGGCACTTCGCCGTCATGCACTTCTGGTTGCAGGCCGGCAACGTCGTGACCGGGCACACCCGCCCGCTGCGCGAGCTGTACGGCGTGGCTGGCTTCGTAGAGCTGGAAACCGTCACCGTGATCGGTGCCGTGCTGTTCGCCACGATCAGCTACTACGTCATCGAGCGGCCGGCCGCGGCTCTGGGCGAGCGGTTCCTGCTGGCCCGCGGAACTGTGTCACGGGAGGCGGCGCGCCGCCCGGTAGCGGCGGTGGCCGCACCGGCGCGGGCAAAACCGGCGGTGACCGGCCCGCTCGCCGGCGAGGTGGCCGCGATGCTCGCCCAGCGCGACGCGATCCAGACCAACCTGCTCGACCTGGAGCGGGCTACCGGCCGCTACCTGACCGGACGGCCGCTCACCGGGGAGACCCGGCGGCGCTGGGCGACCGGCTCCACCGACCTGGCCGCGCTGTGGGAGCTCTACACCGCGTACAGCGCGGTGGCGGAGGCGGCGCACGGTCTCGCCGACGCAGCCGAGGTGGAGCGCCTGCTACACACCGATTCCGTGGTGGTCACCGAGGTCAGGCCGCCGCTGTACGAGCGGCACGTCACCGACGCGGGGCTGAGCACCTGCACGGTGCCGGCCGCGGTGGACCGGATGGACGAGCTGTTCCTGTCGGTGGCCGGGCTGGTCGGCACGGTCGAGCGGATCGCCGAGGAGGCCGGCGCCGAGTTCGGGCGGCTCACCGCGGAAATCGCCGGGATCGCGGCGGGCGCCGGGGCCGCGGCCGAGGAGCAGCTGCACCTCGTCCGCCGGCTACTGGAGACCGATCCGCTCGCGCTGGCCGACGGCACGGTACTGGAGGAACTGCGCCGGCGGGTGGCCGCCGCGCACTGATCCCGACAACCACGAAACGGCCGCGGCGGTGCACCGCAGCGGCCGTTTTCGGATGCCTACAACGCGGCGCGCACGGCGGCGACCGCGGCCGCGTAGTCCGGGTGCTCGCCGACCTCCGGCACGTACTGCGCGTACGTGACCTGGTTGTCCCGGCCGATCACGAAGACCGCCCGGGCCAGCATCCGCAGCTCCTCGACGACCACGCCGTAGGCCAGCCCGAACGACAGGTCCCGGTGGTCGGAGAACGTCTGCGCGCCGGTCAGGCCGGACGTCGCGCACCAGCGCCGCTGGGCCATCGGCAGGTCCACCGAGACGGTCCACACCGACACCCCGTCCAGGCCGGCCAGTTCCTCGTGGAAGCGGCGGGTCTGGCTGTCGCAGACGTCGGTGTCCAGCGACGGCACGGATGAGATGAGCCGCACCCGGCCGGCGTTCTCGTCCGGGCCGTGCGGGGCCATGTCGGCGCCGATCACGGTGAACCCGGGGGCGGGCGTGCCGGGCTGCACCTCCTCGCCGAGGAGGGTGACCGGATTGCCGCGGAAGGTGACGACGCCGCCGCGTCGCACCGTGGTGATGGTCATGGGAGGCTTCCCCTCTGTCGGTTGCCAGACGGGGCAATCCTCAGATCCGCGGGGCGCTGCGGGCACCTCCCGTATTGCGGGGCCGGGGCGGCCGGCCACCGGCCGCGGCGATCACCTCGGCGAAGCCCGGGCGGGCCAGCTCCTCGTGCAGCTGCTCCCGCCACGACGGCGGCGGGGCGAGCCCGGCGAGGTGCCACCGGTCGTGGCCGAGCACCGAATACGCCGGGCGCACCGCCGGCCGCGGGAAGTCCGCCGCCCGCGCCGGACGAACCCGGTCCGGGTCGAGCCCGATCGCGGCGTACGCCTCGGCGGCCAGGTCGTTCCAGCTGGCCGAGCCGGCCGCGGTCGCGTGGTAGACGCCGGGCGGTGCGGTGCCGTCCAGCGCCGCCATGCCGAGCAGCACCAGCTGCCGGGCCAGCGCGGTCGTCGACGTCGGCTGGCCGAGCTGGTCGGTCACCACCGACACGTGCGGGCGGTCCGCGGCCAGCGTCAGCATCGTGCGGACGAAGTTGCGGCCGTGGTCGGCGTACAGCCAGGCCGTGCGCACCGCGTAGCCGTGCGCCGGCACCAGTCGCTCGCCGGCCAGCTTCCCCCGGCCGTAGGCGTTGACCGGCGCGGTCGCGGCGTCCTCGGGATAGGGCTCGCGGGCGCGGCCGTCGAACACGTAGTCGGTGGACACCTGCAGCAGCACCGCGTCACCGGCCGCCGCCGCGAGGACGCCGACGGCGTGCCCGTTCACCGCGGTCGCCTGCTCCTCGTGCGCTTCGGCGCCGTCGACGTCGGTGTACGCGGCGGCGTTCACCACCACGTCGTGACCGCGCAGCGCCTCCCGTGCGGCGGCCGGGTCGGTGATGTCCAGGGCGGCCCGGTCCAGGGCGGTCAGCAGCACGTCGGTGCGCCCGCTGAGGGCCTCCACGAGGGATTGGCCGAGCATGCCAGCGGCACCGGTTACGGCCCAGCGTCTGCGGTGCGTCACGGCGTACCTCCGGGGCGGTGTGAGTGCGGCATGGCCGGACGCTAGCAACGGGCCGCGCGGCGGCGGAAGACCGTCGCGGACGCACCGCACGCTCGGAGAAGCGATGTGTTCATGCCCTTGAGCAGTCATCACCTCAGAGCGTCGATCGCGGTGTCCGACATCGATGAAGGTGTGGCCCCGGACTTGGCGGGTAGCCGGTGCAGGGCGCCGACCAGCGGCCCGAGTTCGGGCAGTTGTTCGGCCTCGGCCAGGGTCGTGGCGAGGACTTCGTCGTGGGTCGGGCGGGCGGTTTCGAACAGGGCTCGGCCGCTGGCGGTGAGCTCGGTGTAGATGCCGCGGCGGTCGTCCTGGCACAGCACGCGGGTGAGCAGTCTGCGCTCTTCCAGCCGGTTGACCAGGCGGGTGGTGGCGCTGCTGGACAGCGCGGCC
This sequence comes from Dactylosporangium sp. NPDC051485, assembly GCF_040682015.1. Classification (NCBI taxonomy): domain Bacteria; kingdom Bacillati; phylum Actinomycetota; class Actinomycetes; order Micromonosporales; family Micromonosporaceae; genus Dactylosporangium; species Dactylosporangium sp. NPDC051485. The sequence continues at coordinate 20,539 of NZ_JBFAZW010000029.1, read as the reverse complement.
GCCCGGGCCAGCTGCTGCATGCGCATGTGCCAGCCGTCCTGGCGGGAGAGGGCGTCGAGCACCGTGTATTCCACGACGGACAGGTGGTGCTCGGTTTGCAACGCCTTCTCCAGCGCTGCGTCGATGAGGCCGTGCAGCGCGGCGAGGGTCCGCCAGCCCTGGGCGCGGATCTCGACCGCGTCGTCGCCGATGCCCATGTCACCCTCCTGAGTCCACCGCAATGATAGGCGCGCACGCCGATAGTTGCAGACGCTTGGCTTGTGGGCCGCAGCACGCTTGCGCCGATATAAGGCGCGTGCAAGTATCAAGTTGCACGCGCAGATAGTTGCAAGCGCGCCACATGTACTCCTACCTGGAGAACCATCATGTCTGCTACGACGCAGCGCCTGCCCCTGGGCCTTCTCGCCCTGGCCATCGGAGGCTTCGGCATCGGCCTCACCGAGTTTGTGATCATGGGTCTTCTCCCCGAAGTCGCGACCGACTTCGGGGTCACCGAGTCCGCCGCCGGCTGGCTGATCTCCGGCTACGCCCTGGCGGTCTCCGCCGGCGCGATCGGCCTGACCGCCGCGGTCACGCGGTTCGACCGCAAACACGTGCTCACCGGCCTGATGGTGCTGTTCATCGCCGGGAACCTGACCTCCGCGCTGGCCGGCACCTACTCGGTGATGTTGGCCGGACGCGTCGTCGCCGCCCTCTCCCACGGGGCGTTCTTCGGCATCGGCGCCGTCGTCGCCGCCGGTCTCGTTGCCCCGGCTCGACGAGCCGCCGCCATCGCCATGATGTTCACCGGTCTGACCGCCGCCAACGTGCTCGGTGTCCCGTTCGGCACATTCCTGGGCCAGCAACTCGGCTGGCGCTCCACCTTCTGGGCCATCACCGGCATCGGCGTCGTCGCCCTGATCGGCATGGCTACCCTCGTCCCGGGCCGCACGAGCACCGCCACCGCACCGGTGAGCCTGCGCCACGAGATCCGGGCCTTCGCGCACCCGCAGGTCTGGTGCTCATTGCTGATCACCATCCTCGGCTTCGGCGGCATGTTCGGCGCGTTCACCTACATCGCCTACACGCTCACCAAGGTCAGCGGATTCGCCGCCGGCACCGTGCCGTGGCTGCTGATCCTCTTCGGTGGCGGCCTGTTCATCGGCAACAGCGTGGGCGGCAAGGCCGCTGACCGGTCAGTGACCAAGACGCTCATGGTTGTGCTCGCCGCGCTCACCGCCGTCCTGGTCCTCTTCGCGCTCACCGCGTCCAACCAGGCACTGACCATCGTCTCGCTCGCGCTCATGGGCGCATTCGGCTTCGCCACCGTACCCGGCCTGCAAATGCGGATCATGCACTACGCGGGGCAGGCACCGACCCTGGCCTCGGGAGCCAACATCGCCGCCTTCAACGTCGGCAACGCGCTCGGCGCCTGGGTCGGCGGCGCCACCATCGCCGCCGGACTCGGGTACACCTCGACGCTGTGGGCCGGAGCGGCGCTCAGCTTCCTCGGGCTGCTCGTCCTGCTCGCCGCCACCGGGCACGCCACACGGGGCCGTTCGCCCGAACAGACCCAACCGGCGACCGCCGCCGTCCACGCCGGCACCACCGCCTGAACCGCACAAGACCCTGAGGAGGAACCCGCCGCCGACTTCCGCGACTAGCTCGCCCACCCGCTGGTCCTCGCAGACGTCGACGCCACCGCGTACGACGCGATCTTCCTCTCGGGCGGCCACGGCCCGATGGCGGAACAGGAAGCCTGCGGGCGCTGCCCGTAAGTGTCTGTTGTGGACGCTTCTGTGCCCGGCCAGGGGCGGGATCTTGAGGATGTCGCCGGGCGCGGCGCCCACAGCCGGGCGGCCCGCTGAGCCGACGCCGTCTACCAGGAGCGTGAGCTGCGCTGGCTGTCACCCCGGGGGAGGCGACCCGCGACCGGCCGGGCCTTCATCCCGCGAAGGCCGGTCGCCCACGACAGCGCGGTGGAACCATGGGAGCGTGAAGATTGACCTCTCGGGCCGAACCGCGCTCGTGACCGGCTCGACCCAGGGCATCGGCGAGGCGATCGCGCGGCACCTCGCGGCGGCCGGCGCCCGGGTCGGCGTCAACGGCCGCTCTGCGAAGTCCGTCTCGTCCGCCGTCGCCAACCTGGCCGCGGCGCTCGGGGACGATCCGGCCGGCGATCTGGTGGCGGTGGACGCGGACGTCACGACCGACAACGGCGTGCGCCGGGTGCTCGAACTGCTGCCCGACGTGGACATCCTGGTGAACAACCTGGGGATCTTCGGCCCGCGTCCGGCGCTGGAGATCAGCGATGAGGAGTGGCGGCGGTACTTCGACACCAATGTCCTCACTGGAATCCGGCTCACCCGCGCGTACCTCCCGGGGATGATGCGGCGCGGCTGGGGCCGGGTGCAGTACATCGCGAGCGACTCCGCGGTCGTCATCCCCACTGAGATGATCCACTACGGCATGTCCAAGACGGCGCTGCTGGCTGTGTCGCGCGGCTTCGCCAAGGGGGCCGCGGGCTCCGGCGTGACAGTCAACTCGGTGCTCGCCGGCCCGACCCACACTGCCGGCGTGGAGGACTTCGTCTACCAGCTGGTCGACCGCGATCTACCCTGGGACGAGGCGCAGCGCGAGTTCATGAAGCGGCACCGGCCGCAGTCGCTGCTGCAGCGGCTGATCGAGCCGGCGGAGATCGCCAACCTCGTGGTGTACCTCAGCTCCCCACTGGCGTCGGCGACGACCGGCGGCGCGGTACGCGTGGACGGCGGCTACATCGACGCCATCCTGCCGTAGGCGTAGCCGTTACGCACATACGCTCTGCGTGGGACCAGCCACTGCCGCTCATTCCTGCGGCTGATCGGGCGGCGTGACGAGGGTCCGTTCGAGTTTGGCGAGCAGTCCGACGAGGGTGGTGCGCTGGGCTGGGGTGAGCGAGTCGACAAGGTCGGCCTCATGTTCCAGAAGCTGGCGCACGGTACTTTCGATGAGGCGATGACCGGCCTCAGTCAGTACGACCGAAACCGCTCGACGCGATCGGGACGACGGTGATCGTTGGACCAGTCCGGCCTGCTCGGCGCGGGCAACGCGCTGCGAGACCGCGCCGGGTGTGATGAGTGTCCGGCGAGTGATCTCGCGGGTGGTGAGCTCGTAGGGCGGACCGGATCGCCGGATGACGCTGAGCAGATCGAGGGTGGACGGGTCGACGCCGAGCCTGGCCAGGGTGCGTCGCCGGTCGTCGGCGAGGATTTTCGCGAGCCGCCAGACGGGCGTGATGATCTCGATGGAGTCGGTTCGTACGCCGGGCAGTTCTCGTTGCCAGGACTCGGCGATGTCGGCGGCGGGCCATGCCGAGGGCGGCCCCAGCGGGTAGTCGTCGGCATCGAGGTTGTTGGTCATCGCGAGCATCTCCCTGCTACGTTTAGAGCTAAACGTAGCAGGGGAAGGGGTAGCAGTGAGTCGTATCGTGCTTGTTACCGGCGGCGGGTACGGGCTCGGCAAGGCCGTGGCCGCACGGTTCCGATCGGGCGGCGACGCGGTGATCATCGTGGGACGCAACGTCGACCGGCTCGCCGGCACGGCGACCGAGATCGGCGCACGGGCGATCCCGTGCGACGCCACGGATGCGCGGCAAGTAGCCCGGATGGCCGACGAACTGGGCGCAGACCTCGACGTCGTGGTCAACGTGGCGGGCGGCAACACGGACTTCGACCAGCCTGACCCGCACGGCACGGACCTGGACCAAGTGGCGGCCGCGTGGCGGGCGAACCTCGACGCCAACCTACTCAGTGCGGTGCTCACCACGACGGCCGTACTCGACAAACTCCGGCCAGGCGGCTCGATCATCAACATCGGTTCCATCGGCGCCGAGTACGCCTCCACCTCCTACGGTGCAGCGAAGGCCGCCCTGGCCGCATGGACCGCGGGGCTGTCGTCGACAGCCGGCACCAGGGGACTCACCGCCAACCTGATCGCTCCCGGCTACATCGGCGAAACGGACTTCTTCCGGGGAAAGCTCAGCGAGCAGCGGCGGACCGCGCTGATCAACGCGACCCACAACAAACGAGCGGGCCAGCCCACGGACATCGCCGAAACTGCCTACTTCCTGGCGTCCGACGGCGCTCGCCACATCACGGGACAGACGGTGCACGTCAATGGAGGCGCCCACACCACAAGATGAGGATGGCCGTCGATGAGGTGCGTTTCACGTTGCCGGGCCAGCGCCTACAGTACCGACCATGGGTGCGTCTTGGTGGACCTACTTCGTGGAGTATCAGCCCGACCTTGAGGCGGCCTTCTCGGCGCTGCAGGCGAAGGTCCTCACCGAGGGCGACTACTGGTGGGCTGTTCCGGGCGAATGGGGTAAGGCCGCACGTGACTATCCGGATCGCCCCGAGAGCATCGACGAACTTTTCGCCGACGAGCGCGTCCAGGAGTCGGGCACTCACTCGATCCTCGACATGCAGCGAGTGCTGCCCGAAGGTGAGCCGCAAAAGTTCGGCTGGCTCGATGTGGCCGTGACCTTCCCGTTCGACTTCGACCGGCTTTCCGCCGAGCACGGCGAGCCCGAGTACGCAACGGTCGCCCCGGTGACCGCCGCGGAGGCGCTCGACCGGGCCGGCGTCGACAAGCTCACTCGCGACCACCTGGAGGCGATCGACGATCTGGCCAAGCACCGCTGGTTCGGACGTTGCGCAGTCCTGCACGATGACACCGGTACGCCGACCGAGATCTACTTCTGGGGATGGTCCGGGGACTGACCGTCCGCGACCGCTGATCGAGTGTTGCAGCTCGCTGGTGAGCGCGCGTCGAAGGCCAGACAGGTGTGTACCTGACACTGGATGGGCAGTGACTGAGCGAGTTCACGGAGGCATGCCCGCGGTTGTGCACGATGCGCCGCAGAACAGCGGCTGGCACATCGTGCACACCGGCGGGAGCGTGCACTCCACCAGCAAAAACAGGAATCTGGGTTGGGAAGCAACAGGTAGACGTTGGTCACCAGGACGGTGAGCCGGGCTGATCAAGCTCGCTCTCAAGACGACGGCGACGGCGTTCCGCAGCGTATATCGTGCCGGTCGCCACCTTGTCCCCAAGTTCATCGATGCGGCCCAGCTCCGCCAGTATGTCGGCTAGCCGAAGGGCGGCATACCCGTCGCCGGTGGCGGCGAGGTCGCGCAGTACGTTCAGCGCTTCCTCGATGCGGCCCTGCTCGACCAGCATGTCGGCCAGCCGGCCGGTGGCATGCCCGTCACCCGCGGCGGCGCGGTTACGCACTACTTGCAGCGCTTCCTCGATGCGGCCCTGCTCGACCAGCATGTCGGCCAGCCGGCCGGCGGCGTATCCGTCGCCGGTGGCGGCGAGGTCGTGCAGTACGTTCAGGGCTTCCTCGATGCGGCCCTGCTCGACCAGCATGTCGGCCAGCCGGCCGGCGGCGTATCCGTCGCCGGTAGCGGCGAGGTCGTGCAATTCGTCAATGCGGCCCTGCTGGGCCAGCATGTCGGCCAGCCGGTCCGCGGCGAACCTGTCGCCGGTGGCGGCGCGGTCGCGCAGTACGTTCTGCGCCTCCTCGATGCGGCCCTGCTCAGCCAGTACGTCGGCCAGCCGAAGGGCAGCGTATTTGTCGCCGGTGGCGGCGAGGTCGCGCAGTACGTTCAGCGCTTCCTCGATGCGGCCCTGCTCGACCAGCATGTCGGCCAGCCGGTCGGCGGCATATCCGTCGCCGTTGACTCCACGGTCATGCAATTGGTCATCGCGGCGTCGTTCCCTGCCCACAGCAACTGCGTTATCCTCCGGCCTGTCTCGGCCGTCATCGAGGCCCTGGCCGAGTCGATCACGCTCTGGCAGAGCCGCCACGGTGGGAAACCCCAGATCAACCGCTAGATGTTCGGCGAGGATGTCGAGCACGACGTCCGGCCGAATTTGAGCCAGGCGTGGGAGGGGTGTCCACCACGGTCCCACCGCAAGCGCCGCGGCCAAGTACGGTACGGCCTGCGCCGGGTTGGCTACTTCGGCGATGCCCACGAAATCTTCAGCGTCGCGGGCCGGGTTGACGACGGATCGGACCAGCCGGGCCGCGTCGGTCGGCTGCACGTCGAGGCGGGCGATCCGGAGGTTGCGGATCGGGGTGCGTGCCCTGAACCGCACCTTATCCACCTCGTTGAGCGCCCACCGCATGACCTTCTGGTCGAGGATTTCGCGGGCGGCCTGCGTGGCCAGTTCGAAGTCGCCGCGAGCGGCGGTGCGGACGGCGACCGACGCCCAGGTCCGCATGCGGGTGCCGCGGTCGTTGATCCTGCGGGCGACCAGCATGGCGCGGCCGGGGTGGCCGGCAGCAGCGAGCGCCTCCGACACTGTGGCCATAATTTTGTGTTGCGTGTCCGCCTCAGACCGGTGGGCGAGGCGTACTGCATCCTCGACTGCGCCCGCTCGGGCCATCTCGTCGGCCACCATCGTCAGGCCGAGGTCGCGCAGCTTCGGTGACTCGGCGCGGCGGGCGATGCGCTCGGCCCACAGGAAGTTTCTGGCCACGGCAACCGCCTTGGCCGCGGTCGCGAGCATTCGCGCCTGCCGGTCGGGGTCGACGGTGGAGCGGGCCGTCTCCTCGACCGACTGCAGGATGGCGCCGGCACGTTCGTGGTGGCCAAGCCTGGCTACTGCGCGGGCGACGACGATCAATGCGTGGGTTCGGGCGCGAGCATCGGTCACGGTCCGCGCCATCCGCTCGGCGCCGATGGCGTCGCCTGCCGATGCCAGTGCCTCAGCCACCATGGCGGTCAGGTTTTGGGTCCGTTGGGCATCGACGGCGAGCATGACGAGATTGGCGCCAGCGAGGTCGCCGGTGACAGCCAGTCGTACAGCCGCCGCGACAATCGTCTGATCCTGCAAGCTGCTGCGGCCGGCCGTCTGCGCGACCTGTACGGCGCCATACGGGTCGCCGGCCTCGATCATCTCAGCGGCCACCGCGAGCAGGGTACGGTCCTGGCGGGCGGGCCAGGCCACGGTCCGCGCGAACTCACGGGCCCGCTCGGAATTGTCGGCCGCGAGTGCACTCCACACACGGTCTCGCACTCCGTCGCCCCCGAACGTGTCCGCGACCCGGTTGGCCGCTGTGACGTCGATGGTGGCGAGGACCTCGGCGATAGCGCTCAGCGCCTGATTGTGCCAGTTCGGATGCGTGATCGTGCCGGCGATGATTCGGGCGCGATCGACCTGCCCGGCGGCAACGGCCGACCGGATCACCGCGGTCAGCGCGGCTGCCCGTAGGCTCGGCACGGTGATCGCGTGCGCCAGGTGTTCGGCGTGATCGACCTCTTGGACCGCGGCCAGGCCGGTCACCACCGCGGCCAGGATCTCGCCCCGGACGCCTGCGTCGGCGATCGGAGCAGCGATCGCCTCGGCCGCCATCGCAACGGCCTTGGCCCGGCTGAGGGCGCCGGCGCAGGCGAGCCTCAGGGCTGCCTCGGCCAGCACACGGGCCCGCAGATCAGCATTCGGACTGGAGTCGGCGGCCTCGTCGGCGCGATCCAGTTCGGCGGCAGACACGGCCACCCGGGCCACCGCGACCAGCGCGTCCCAGCGCCGGCCATCGTGGGCGATCAAGCGGGCCAGCCGCTCGGCGCGGACCAGGTCGCCGGCCGCTGCGGCGGCCTCGGCCAAGGCGGCCAGAGCCGGCTCACGTAGGGCGGCGGCGCCGATCAGCCCGACGGTCTGCTCGGCGATGTCGAAGTGGCCGGCTGCGCCGAGCTCCACGACGACAGCGCCCAGGGCGGCCCCGCGGCGGCCGATGTCGGTGATGCTGCGGGCGAGCGACACGGCGCGAACCGGCTGGTCGGCGGACACCCACACCGCCGGCAGCTCCGCCGGCAGGTTGCTGTTGCGCTGGGTCAGCTCATCACGGCAGATCGACAGCCGCAGCAGGGCCCGTAGGTCGGGCTCGGGCTCGTTGAGTACGAGCGTCTGGGCAGCCCCGATCTCGGCCAGGGCCGCCGAGTCGCTGCCAGTAAAGTCCAACAGTCGGCGGTGCCGCGCCGGGTCGACAGCCAGGGCCGTAAGTTGCTGACCGTTGCACTGGGCCTGCAGGAGTTCGACGTAGCCACGCAGGAGGTACTGCGGCGTCGCCGGTGGCCAGCCCTGCACGCGGTACATGTCGGCCCAGGCGTGTAGGCGGTCGTGGTAGCCGCGCAGAGTCGCGCCGAGCCGCTCGACCGCGATGGCGGCGAGGCTCTCGTGGGTGAACAGCCACAAACGGTGTGTCTGTGGGCTGCCGTGGTCGAGCCGGTCGGCGATGGTGCGTCCGAATCCGCTGGCCAGCATGTGCTCGAGCGCATAGCGGGGTATGCCGGTGTGTTCCTCTAGCTCGTCGAGGGTGAGGCCGCCGCCGGAGGCGGTCACGAAGCCGAGCACCTCCCGTTGGTTGTCGTCGCCGTGCAGCAACTCGTCGAGCTCGCGCGTCGCCCGGTCGCGGATCTCGCGTGCGTGTGGCGACCGGCTTAGCGGCCGGGTGGTGCCTCGCAGCGGATGGTCGCGGGGCACGTCATCGGGCAGGCGGGGTTCGGCCGGCCGGTGACCACGATGCGCAGGCTCTTGTCGGGAACCTTCGGCAGCAGCGAGGCAATGCTGGGCAGCCCGGAGCCGGCCCGGCCGCCCCGATCCTCGTCGAGCCCGTCCACGACCAGCAGGAGCCGCCGCCCGGCTGCGTTCACCTGCTCGGCGGCGGCGCGCAGGAGCGCCCGGCGGTGGACGTCGCGGGATACCGGCGTGGTCAGCGTGCCCGGCAGGGTCTCGCCGATGACGGCCGACAGCTGGTCGAGGAGCGCGTCCGTGAACGCCGTACTGTCGGCTTGCGCCACGAGTCGGGCGGTGACGAAGAAGGCGACGACCTCCACGCCCGCTGGTGGGTTGAGCACGAACGTCGACATCAGCGCGGTCTTACCCGCCCATGGCCCCGCCAGCCACCACAGATACGGCTCGTCGCCCGCACAAAAGTCGGCCAGCGCTGCGAGCTCGCGGTCACGGTCCTTCAACGCGCCGGGCCGCCCGCCTCCGGGCGCGATGTCCCGCACCTGCTCGACGTATCCGGACCGCACCCACCAGGCCGGCTCGTCGCTGCGCACGACTGCTGGGCTGCCCTCGCTGCCGCGTTCGTGGTCGGTGCGGTCTCGAAGCGTGCGGGCGCGGTCCGCCGCGGCGGCCTCGGCGTGCTCACGGGCTCGGCGCTGCTCAGCCGCGGTCCCGCCCAGCGTTCCGGCGATCGCGGCGGCCACGGCCACGCTGGGGATGTTCTTGCCGTTGAGCACCTCGCTGAGGTAGCTCGCCGATATGCTCGCGGCCGCTGCGACCGAGCGCAGCGACGGGCGTCCGGCGCGCTCCCGAAGTTCGGTGAACAGGTCCAGCAGATCGCGATGGCGGCCGACTGCCCCGTGACCGCCACTCATCGTTCCGCCGCGATGTCCACTCCCGCAGGGTATCGACTCGCCTCCTGCCGTTCGCCACGTTCGATCACTAGACGCCTGTCGGGCCGGATCATCGCAGGTCAGCGGCGGTCCGGTGCGTTCGGTGTTCGCCGTTCGGTCGCCGAACGCCCGGCTGCCGGTCTCCTGGAGGCACACCGCTCAACGAGCAACTCAGGAGGAAGTCATGAACCGCAAGCCCCTCACCACCCGGACGGTCGTGATCACTACCGCATCGATGATCACCGGGTCGGCGGTCGGCACGGCCACGGAGACTGTCGCCGCCTACCCCGGCCACACCGGGTCCGGCGTCGGACCCGCCATCACCGCGATTGCCGCGCTGTGGGTCCTCGACAAGCTCAACACCCTCGTCGACGACCAAGAGTGACGCGAGCCCGCGCTCAGATCGGTGCCGGCTCTCTTCCGCGCAGTCCGAGTCACCACCGCCAAGACACTTGAACACCTGATATGGAAGTGAATGAGGCCCGCGGCCATGGGCGCACGGGTTCAACTCGCACGGCACGACGACGCGTACCGTCACCTGGACCGTGGGAAGTATGCCCACCACGACCAAGGCCTCGGCACCGACGTACATCCGTACGACGTCGGAATAGGGTGAGTCGCTGTGAACAGCTTGATGCGCTCGGCGGCGGGGCTCGTCCTCGCTGCCGGGCTCCTTCTCGGCGCGTGCGACGCCGGCGGCGGCTCGGCCGCTCCGTCCGAGCCGCCGCTGGACCGCAGCAGCCAGGAGGTGTACGAGGCGCCCCTGGACCGGGCGGTGCTCTCCGATGTCTCGGCGCACGACTGGGCGGCCGAGCCGCTCGGCAGCCGCGGTGTGGACGTCGTCGGTTACCGGCTGCTGCAGGCGTGCCGCGCCGAACTGGCCACCGATCGGCGGATCCTGGACGAACGGGCGGCTGGCTGGCAGGGCCGAGGCGGGCTGCCGGTGCTCGACCAGGTCGTGCTCGCCTACGATCGGCCGGTCGCCGCGGACGCGGTGCGGCAGGCCCGGGCCGCGTTGACGTGCAAGACCTATGACCCGCCGCTCGTCCGCCTCCCGCCCGTCAGGCTCGGCGACCCCCTCGACCTGGGTGGCGGAGCCGACGAGTTCGGCTTCTGCGAGGGTCCCGCCAAGGGCGCCGGCAACCACCGCTGCGTGGCGATCCTCGGCTCCGGCCACATCGCCTGTGCCGTCCGGGTGCTCGCCACCGACCAGGTGACGGCGGCCGACCGGCTGCGCTCGCTCATGCCGGCGCTACGCAACGTCTGCCGCTGACGGCACTCACGATCGGCGGCGGCCCTACCGTTGCGCGGCGCGGCGGAGGGCTGCCAGGTCCGCGTTCGGTGAGACCGACCATCGTCACCGTGTCCCGAGCCGACCGGCATCGCCGTGGAAGCGCCGACCGGTATCGTCACAGCGTGCGCAGCGCGTCGGCGGGGGGTAGGCGGGCCGCTCGGGTGGCCGGGTACAGGCCGGCGAGGGCGCCGACCAGCAGGGCCGCGGCCAGGCCGGCGAGCGGGGCCTCGGCCGGGATCGCGAGCGGGTTGCCGGCCAGCCTCGCCGCGACCGCCGTGGCCAGGCAGCCCAGGCCGATCCCGGCGGCGCCGCCGATGACGGCCAGGGCCGCGGACTCGAGCAGGAACTGGGCGGCCACGTCGCGGCGGCGGGCGCCCAGGGCCCGGCGCAGGCCGATCTCGGCCCGGCGTTCCAGGACCGAGATCACCATGATGTTGGCGATGCCGACGCCGGCGACGAGCAGGGCGATGGCGCCCAGGCCCAGGAACAGGCCGACGAAGGCGCCCTTGGCCTGCAGGCGGGCCAGGATGACGTCGGAGGGGCGCTGGACCATCAGGTCGCGCGGGTTGCCGGGGGAGGCGGTCGGGCCGAGGACCGCGGCCACGGCGGCCACCTGGTCGGGGTCGACCCGCAGGTAGATGCGGGTCGGCACGCCGCCGAGGCCGAAGAGCCGGTCGGCGACGCCGAAGCTGACCAGCGCGGCGGTGTCGATCTCCGGGGCGACGCTCACCCGGTCGAGGACGCCGATCACGGTGAAGTACCGGCCCGCGATGAACACCTGCGTCTGCGCGTCGAGCCGGTCGATGCCGAGGCTCTGCGCGGCGGAGTAGCCGAGCACGGTCTCGGGGTACTGCTCGGCCGGCGGCCCGAGATAGCTCCCGCGCAGGACGCGGGCCGACAGGGTGGCCGGCAGCGACGGCTGGGCGGCCAGCACGTTGATGCCGTTGGTGTTCTGCGGCGGGATGCGGTCGGTGCGCCGGACGGTGGCGTCCTCGACGTTGCCGACCGCCGTGGTGGCCAGGACCGGCGGGATGCGCGCGATCATCGCCTGGGCGGTGGTCGGCAGCGGGGTGGGGCGGCCGTCGAACGTCTGGCCCGTGGCGACAGTGAGCAGGTTGCCCTGCCGGCCGAGCTCGTCGAGCAGCTGGCGCTTGGAGGACTCGGCGACGCCGAGGACGGCGACCAGCGCGGCGATGGCGATAGCGATACCCAGCGCCGACAGGGTGGCACGGACGCGGCGGGCGCGCAGGCCCACCGTACCGATGGACATGGCATCTGCCGGTCGCAGGCGGCTGCGCAGGGTCATGTGGCGGCTCCCGAGTCGTGCACGATGCGCCCGTCCCGCAGCTGGATCTGGCGCTGCATGGCCGCGGCGACCTCGGCGTTGTGGGTGACGAGGACGAGCGAGGTGTCCTCCAGCGTGGCGAGCAGCCGCACGATCTGGTGGCCGTTGGCGGTGTCGAGGTTGCCGGTGGGCTCGTCGGCGAGCAGCACGGCGGGGCGGCCGGCGACCGCGCGGGCGATCGCCGCCCGCTGCCGCTCGCCGCCGGAGAGCTGAGCGGGCCGGTGCCGCAGGCGGTCGGCGAGGCCGACCCGCTCCAGGGCGCGGGCCGCGTGCTCGCGCCGGGTGGCGGCCGGCATCCCCCGATACATGAGGCCGGTCGCCACGTTGTCCAGGACCGTGAGGTGGTCGAGGAGGAAGAACTGCTGGAAGACGAAGCCGATGTGCCAGGCCCGCACGGCCGACAGCTGCGGGTCGGACATGGTGGAGGTGTCGGTGCCGGCGATGCGGACCGTGCCGGCGGTGGGCCGCTCCAGGGTGCCGAGGATGCTCAGCAGGGTGGACTTGCCGGCGCCGGACGCGCCGGTGATGGCCACGGTCTCTCCACGGTGGACGGTGAGGTCCACATCGGACAGCGCGGTGACCGCGGTGGGCGGCCGATAGGTCTTGGCGACGCCGTGCAGTTCCAGGGCGGCGGTCACGGCGACGGTACCTCCACGTCGTCGCCCTCCGCGAGCCCCTCGCCGCGGACCTCGACCAGCGTGTCGGAGAACAGCCCCGCCGTGACCCCGAGCAGGGTGCGGGCGGCGCCGGAGCGCTTGTAGACGCCGTACCCGCCGCCGGCCAGGGCGACCAGCGCGGTGATCGGCACCGCGAGCACGCCGGCGACGGTCGCGTCGGTGATGCTGACCTGCACCGGTGCCCGGTCGAGGTTCCCTCCGACGTCGGGGTTGTCCAGCGTGACGATGCCGGGGACCAGCACCTGCGCGCCGCGCCCGTTGTCCTGCTGCTGCGGCTGCTCGGCGACGGGGGACAGGTACGCCACCCGGCCCGGCACCCGGCGCCGGTCGGGCAGCGTGACCGTCACGGCATCGCCCGGGTGGACCAGGTAGGTCTGTCCGGTCGGCACGCTGATCGTCACGACGGCCGTGGTCGAGGTGGCGGTGAGCAGCGGCTCCCCGCCGTGCGCCGCGGCGCCCAGCTTCGCGGTGACGGTGTTGATCCGGATCGGGCCGGGCTGGAAGGTCACCGCGCCCAGCTCGACGCGGCCGGTGACGGCCTGGCCGGTGGCCCGCTGCCAGCGGCGGACGGCGGTCGCGGTGGCGCTCGTGAACGTGGTGCCCGGCGCGGCGGTGAAGTGGCCGAGGGCCTTGAGATTGTCCTGCAGCGCCCGCACGTCGAGGCCGGCCGTCATCCCGGCGGCGAAGGGGCGGAAGGCGGGCCGGTCGGCGTAGAAGAGCCGGACCGGCCGGTTGTCGATCTCGTACACGGTCTCGTTGCGGTTCACCACCAGCCCGGGCTGCGGCAGCGCGGTGAGCGTGCCGCCGGGGCCCTGCGGGATGATGTCGTAGGCGCCGCGGTACCCCAGCGCGCCCGACACCATGGTGCTGGTGGACAGGTCGGTGCGGGTCACCTTGGCCGTCGTGGTGGGCACCTCCGCGATCGCGGGTGCGGCCCCGCCGGGGTACCGCCACACGAACCACCCTCCGGCGGCGGTGGCGGCGACCGCGGCGGCCGCCGTCGTGACGAACGCCCGGCGCCTCATGCCGCCAGGCTTCCCAGGCTGGAGACGCGCGCCTCTTCGTCGAGCACCTGCCGGCAGGCTTCCAGCGCGTGCTTGACGGTCGGGTCGGTCTTGTCGCCGGGCAGGTCCTCGGGGTTCAGGCCGAAGCCGTGGCCCGGGGTGAAGAGCTGGTTGGCGTTCGGGTCGCGGTAGCTGGGCAGGCCGTTGGACCGCATGCACTGCGCCGACTTCACCCCGGCCTGGACCAGCTTCGGCGGGGCCGGGGCCTGCCCGTCCGGCACCAGGTCGGCCGCCCGGATCTGCGCGGTGCATGCCTGCGCCGCCGCCTTGACGGTGTTCTCCTCGGCGTCGTGCAGGCTGCGCGCGTCGGTGTAGACGTGCCCGTCGCCGGTGAGGACCGGGTCCTTGTACGTCGGGATGCCGTGCTGGCGGATGCACTCCGCCGCGGCGTGCAGCGCGTTGCGGCGGGCGTCGCCGGTCGCCCCGGCGCACGTCGGCTGGTACCCGGGCCCCTCATTGGTGCCCTGGCGGGCGCCGTCCTTGCCGTCGGTCATCAGGCTGAGCCCGTCGGCGGCGCTCATGCAGCCGCCGGCGCTGGGGTGCGCCGACGGGCCGGTCCCGCCGAGGCTCGGCACGCCCGGCGACTGGCCCCCGGAGGAGCACGCGGTCAGCGCCGCCACGGTGCACGCGGCGGCGGCGAGCAGTCGGATACGCATGGCCATCAGGTGTACGCCGGCAGCCGTGACACGGGCGCTACCGCGCATGTAGGACGGATGTCATCCGCGGCGGCGCACAATGGTCGGCATGCGGGTGCTGGTGGTCGAGGATCACGTGACGCTCGCCGAGCGCATCGGTGAGGGGCTGCGCGACGCCGGCATGGCCGTCGACGTGGTGCACGACGGCGCGGCCGCCCTCGCCCGGGCCGCGCAGGCCGGCTACGACGTCGTGGTGCTCGACCGCGACCTGCCGGTGGTCCACGGCGACCAGGTGTGCCGCTCGCTCGCCGCCACCGACGGCGCCCGCATCCTCATGCTCACCGCGGCCGCCGGCGTCGACGAGCGGGTCGACGGCCTCGAACTGGGCGCCGACGACTACCTGGGCAAGCCGTTCGCGTTCACCGAGCTGATCGCGCGGGTACGGGCACTGGCCCGCCGGGCCCCGTCGGCCCCGCCGGTGGTGCGCCGCGGCGACCTGACCGTCGACCGGGCCCGGCACCGGGCCAGCCGGGCCGGGCGGCCGCTGTCGCTGACCCGCAAGGAGTTCGGCGTCCTGGAGATGCTCGCCGCCGCCGACGGGGCGGTGGTGAGCGCCGAGGAGCTGCTCGAGCACGTCTGGGACGCCCACGCCGACCCGTTCAGCAACATCGTCTCGGTCACCCTGACCCGGCTGCGGCGCAAGCTCGGCGCGCCGCCGCTCATCGAGACCGTCGTGGGCAAGGGGTACCGCCTGTGATGCGCCCGCGGCTCACCGTCCGGGTCCGGCTGACGCTGCTGTACACGCTGCTGTTCCTGCTCTGTGGCGCCGCCCTCATCGTGATCACCTACGGGCTGCTCGCGGCCAACCTGCCGCGCGTGTCCGACCTGAAGGCGGCCAAGCACGAACAGCTCGTCGCCCCGGCCAAGGACGGTAAGGACGGCGTGCCGCCGCCGGAGTTCCTGGAGGCGTGCAAGTCGGTGCTCAACGGCAGCCAGGACGTCGACCCGGCGCTGCGGACCAAGTGCCTGAAGGCGTACAACGAGGGGATCATCGTCGGCGCCCAGACCCAGCGCGACGCCACGCTCGCGTCGCTGCTGTGGCAGTCCGGGCTGAGCCTCGCCGCCGCCACGCTGCTGGCCGCCGTCGCGGGCTGGTTCGTCGCCGGCCGCGTCCTGCGCCCGGTGCAGCGGCTCACCGTCGCCGCCCGGGCGGCGTCGGAACACAACCTGTCGGCCCGGGTCGCGCTCGGCGGTCCCCGCGACGAGCTGCGCGAGCTGGCCGACACCTTCGACACCATGCTGGAGCGGCTGCGGCGCTCGTTCGAGGGCCAGCGCCGGTTCATCGCCAACGCCAGCCACGAGCTGCGCACCCCGCTCACCGTCATGCGCACGAGCGTG
The DNA here is from genome assembly GCF_040682015.1 of Dactylosporangium sp. NPDC051485. NCBI lineage: Bacteria > Bacillati > Actinomycetota > Actinomycetes > Micromonosporales > Micromonosporaceae > Dactylosporangium > Dactylosporangium sp. NPDC051485. The sequence continues at coordinate 4,692 of NZ_JBFAZW010000029.1, read as the reverse complement.
GACGTCGTGCTGGCCAAGCCGCGCGCGACCGAGGCCGAGCTGGTCGGCATGGCCCGCGACGTGCGGGCCGCGGTCGAGCGCGCCGAGGCCCTCATCGAGGCCCTGCTCACCCTCGCCCGCAACGACGGCGGGCTCACCACCGCCGAGCCGGCCGACCTCGCCACGGTGGCCGAGGACGTCCTGGACGGCACCGACCTGCGCGACCGCCGGGCCCACCTGTCCCTCGAACCGGCGCCGACCGTGGGCGACCCGATCCTGCTCGAGCGGCTCGCCGCCAACCTGGTCGACAACGCGGTGCGGTACAACGAGCCCGGCGGCGAGCTGTGGCTCACCACGTCCACTGTGGACGGCCACGCGTGGCTCGAGGTCGCCAACCGCGGCCCGGCGGTGCCCCCGGAGGCGATCGGCGCGCTGTTCCAGCCGTTCCGGCGGCTGCACGAGCGCACCGGTGGCGACGGCTTCGGCCTGGGCCTGGCCATCGTCGCCTCGATCGCCCAGCTGCACGGCGGCACGGTCCACGCCGAGCCCCGCGACGGCGGCGGCCTGCGGGTGAGGGTCACCCTGCCGCGGGGCTGATGCGGGGTCAGGCCAGCGTCGCCTCGGTCGACGGCGGCGACTTGCGGGTGACCGTCACCCTGCCGTGGGGCTGATGCGTCAGGCCACGCCGAGCCAGACGAGGGCGGCGATGCCGGCCGCGACGCAGTAGACGGCGAACGGGGTCAGCGTGCGGGTCTCGAAGTACCGCGTGAGGAACCGCACGGAGCAGTAGGCCGCAACGCCGGATGCCAGGCTGCCGGCCAGCACCTGGCCCCGGATGCCGTCGCCGAGCGGGCCGAACAGGTCCGGGACCTTCAGCACCCCCGCGGCGAGGATGACGGGCGTGGCGAGCAGGAACGAGAACCGGGCCCCGTCCTCGTGGGACAGGCCCTTGAGCAGGCCGGCGCCGAGGGTGACGCCGGAGCGGCTGATGCCGGGCAGCAGGGCGAGCACCTGCGCCGAGCCGACGAGTGTCGCCCCGCCGAGGGTGCCGGCGGCGATGCGCCGGTCCGACCCGGTGGCTTCTGCCCATGAGGTCTGCGCCGCGGCCGCCGCCCGCCGGCGGAGTCGTTCGGCCCCGTACAACAGCAGGCCGTTGACGGTGAGGAAGATCGCGGCGGGCACGGGGCGGCCGAGCACGGTGCGGAACGTGTGTTCCAGCAGCAGGCCGGTGATCCCGACGGGGATCGTTGCCAGGATGATCATCCAGGCCAGGCGCTCGTCCGGGGTCCTGATCCGGCGGTACCACACCGAGGTGCCGAATCCGGTGATGATCCGCAGCCAGTCGCGCCAGAAGAACAGCAGCAGGGCCAGCGCGGTGGCCACGTGCAGCCCGACGACGAAGGCCAGGTACGGCGACTCCGGCGCGGACACGTCCAGGTCACGGGCCCAGCGGCCGCCGATCAGCGCGGGCAGCAGCACGCTGTGGCCCAGGCTGGACACCGGGAACAGTTCGGTGACGCCCTGCAGGAGGCCGACGACGATCGCCTCCGGGTAGGTCGGGTGGTTCACGGCGGGCATCCTGGCGGGTGGTTGCTGAGAAATTCATGAACGGGCGCGGGCCCGCGCGCGCAGCAGCTCCACCGCGATCGGTACCACCGACAGCGCGACGATGCCGACGAGGATGAGCTCGATGTTGGACTTCACGAAGTCGATCTGCCCGAGGTAGTACCCGAGCAGCGTGACCCCGGTGCCCCACAGCGCGCCGCCGATGACGTTGTAGAGCGTGAAGGCGCGGTAGTGCATGCGGGAGGCGCCGGCCACGATCGGGGTGAAGGTGCGCACGATCGGCACGAAGCGGGCCAGCACGATGGAGCGTGCGCCGTAGCGTGCGAAGAACTCCTGGGCGCGGACCAGGTTCTCCTGCTTGAACAGCCGCGAGTCGGGGCGGCGGAACAGTGCCGGGCCGACCCGCCGTCCGAACACGTAGCCGACCTGGTCACCGGCGAGCGCCGCGGCCACGATGAGCGCGATCACCAGCCAGAGCGGCAGGTGCAGGTACCGGCCGCCGGCGACGAGCAGCCCGGTGGTGAACAGCAGCGAGTCGCCGGGCAGGAAGAAGCCGATGAGCAGGCCGGACTCGGCGAAGACGATCGCGAGGATGCCGATCATGCCGAACGTCGAGATGAGCCATTCGGGGTCCAGGAACTTCACGGGCCGCTCCTCGCTGCCAGGGTCGAGAGGCCGGTGAAGGTACTTCGCCGAACCTGAGAATCCGGCGAATAGCTCCTACATGTTGTAGGGGTATGCTGATGGCGCTGCGGCGACCGATGGGAAGGGCTCGATGCGACTGCTGCTGGTCGAGGACGAGGTGGGGCTCGCGGAGACGATCCGCGACGGCCTGAGCGCCGAAGGGTTCACCACCGACGTCATGTCCACCGGCGTGGACGGGCTGTGGGCGGCCACCGAGCAGCCGCACGGCGCCTACGACGCGGTGGTGCTCGACATCATGCTGCCCGGCCTGAGCGGCTACGAGGTCTGCCGCCGGATGCGCCGGCAGGAGGTGTGGACGCCGGTGCTCATGCTGACCGCGAAAGACGGCGACTACGACCAGGCCGACGCGCTCGACCTCGGCGCCGACGACTACTTGACCAAGCCGTTCTCGTTCGTGGTGCTCGTCGCCCGGCTCCGGGCGCTGATCCGCAGAGGCGCGCCGCAACGCCCCGTCGTGCTCGTCGCCGGTGACCTGCACCTCGACCCGGCGCGGCGGCGGGTGAGCCGCGGCGAGGACGAGATCACCGTCACCCCGCGCGAGTTCGCGCTGCTGGAGTTCCTGATGCGCCGGCCCGGCGACGTGGTGGCCAAGACGGCCGTCCTCGAGAACGTGTGGGACGCCAACTTCGACGGCGACCCGAACATCGTCGAGGTGTACGTCGGCTACCTGCGCAAGAAGATCGACCACCCGTACGGCCGCTCGGCGATCCGGACCGTCCGCGGCGTCGGCTACCGCCTGGACCCGGACGGTGGCTGACCGCCGCCTCGCTCCCGCCGTCCCCGCGGCGCTCTTCGCCGGCCTGACCGCCCTCGTCGCCCTGCGGTTCGCGCCGCTGCTGCGCCTCGACGCGGCGGTGAGCGACGCGGCCCGCCGGCTCGCGCTCGCCCACCCCGCCTGGCGGGCGGTCATGTCGGCCATCACCCACACGGGTGACACCGCGGTCCTGTTGACGCTCGCCCTCGTGGCGCTGCTCGCCCTGCTGGCCCGGCGGCACTGGGCGGGCGCCGCCTTCCTGGCCGGCACCGCGGCGGCCGCGACCGCCATCCGCCTCGCGGTGCTGTACGCCGTGCACCGGCCCCGGCCCCTCGACCGGCTCACCACCGTCGGCGGCTTCTCCTACCCGTCCGGCCACACCACGTCGTCGGCCGTCGCGGCCGGCATCATCATTGTGCTCGGCTGGGCGCTGCTGCCCGGTCGCCGGTCCCGCATCGCGCTGGCCGCCGTCGTCGGCGGGTGGGCCGCCCTCGTCGGCGTGAGCCGGGTCGCGCTGCTCGCGCACTGGCCGAGCGACGTCGTCGGCGGCTGGCTCCTCGCGGCCGCCGTGCTCGGCGCGGCCCGGCTGAGCTGCGGCCCGTTCAGCGTTTCTTCAGGTTGGGCCGCCCAGTATCCCCGGCAACCCGGCGACCGCCGGCCCGGCAGGGGAGGTGCGCGTGCAGCCACGATCATCGGTGGCCGTCGTCTCCGGCAGTTTCGGCGCCGGTCACGACGGCGCGGCGGCGGAGCTGGCCCGGCGGCTGCGGGCGCAGGGCCACGCCGTTGAGCGCCACGACCTCGTCGACCTGCTGCCCCGCCGCGCCGGGGCGCTGTTGCGCGGACTGTACCGGCGGCAGCTCCTCGTCGCCCCGCGGACCTGGGGCTGGCTGCTCGCGGCCGCCGGCTCCGACCGCCTGAGCCGCCGGGCCGCGGCGCTCACCGCGGGCGCCGATGAGGCCACCCTCGCCGCGGTCGGCGACGCGGCGCTGGTCGTCTCGACGTACCCCCTCGCGAGCCAGGTGCTGGGCCGGCTGCGGCGGCAAGGGCGGCTGGCGGCGCCCGCCGTCACATACCTCACCGACCTGTCCGTGCACCCGGCCTGGGTCGCCGGCGGGGTGGACGTCCACCTGGCCCTGCACGACGACACGGCCCGGCAGGCCAAGGCGCTGGGCGCGCCCGACGTGCGGGTGGTCGCGCCCGCCGTCCGGCCCGAGTTCACCGAGCCGGCACCGCCGCCGGCCGGCGACCCGACGGCGCTCGTCGTCGCCGGCGCCTGGGGGATCGGCCAGGTCGAGCGGGCCGCGCTGGACATCGCCGCGACCGGCCTGGCCGTGCCGGTGGTGGCCTGCGGCCGCAACGACGCGCTGCGGCGGCGGCTGGACCGCTCCGGCCGGGTCGTCGCCCTCGGCTGGGTCGACGACATGCCGGCCCTCATGCGGTCCTGCCGGGTGGTGGTGCAGAACGCGGGCGGGCTGTCGTCGCTGGAGGCGCTCGCCGCGGGAGTGCCGGTGGTGACGTACCGCTGCCTGCCCGGCCACGGCGCCGCCAACGCGGAGGTGCTGGACCGCATCGGCTGGGTGCCCTGGCTGCGGCGCCGCGCGGACCTCGCCGCCGGGCTGCGGGCGGCCCTGGCCGGCCGGCCCGCGTTCACGCCGTCGCCGGTGCCGCCCGAGTCGGTCCTGGCCGAC